>NZ_JBMDWU010000132.1:0-2387 GCF_048594385.1 Micromonospora sp.
CCGCCCCGCCCCCCCCCGGCCCCCCCCCCCCGCGAGCCCACCGCGGGCGGGCGGGGGGCGCCCCCCCCCCACCGGGGGCGCCCCCCCCCTCGACTCCGTTGTGCCGGTCACCCGGCGGCCGCACCTCACCCTGGTCGGGTGAGGGCGGGTCACCCCGCCGACGGGCAGCCTCGATGGTGCCGGCCGCGCCCGCGGCCGGAGCACGTCCCGGTCGGGCCGACGGCCCGGCGGGGCAGCGGTCGGGAAGACCGGACACGGGTACGGAGGTGACCGAGATGACGGCACGGGTGGTGGCGGATCCCCGACGTGGTGCGGTGCTGCACGTCGTCGGCACGGGTGGCGACACCCGTCGACCGGAGCGGCCCGGACGGTTCGGCAGCCCGGCCCGGCAGGGGCGGGGCCCGTCGGGGCCACCCCGACGCGCCGACGACCGCCGGTGGGGCGGCGAACCGAAGGACGGGGGGTGACCCCGATGGCCGAGCAGCTGATGTCGGCGATCGAGTCCTCGGTGGACAAGACCAACCTGATCCTCAAGGACATCGAGGACGCGTACGGATGGCCCCGGACGCGACGCAACCAGTCGTACGCGGCGCTGCGTACCGTGCTGCACCTGCTGCGCGACCGGATGACCGTCCAGGAGTGCGCGGAGTTCTCCGCCCAGCTCCCGGTGCTGGTCCGCGGCATCTACTTCGACGGGTGGCGGCCGGAGGACGTGCCGGTCAAACTCAACCGGGACGACTTCCTCTACGAGGTCCGGCAGGGCTTCCCCTACGACGTCGAGGGCGGGCCCGAGCGGGTGGCCCGGGTGGTGCTGGACGCCCTGCGCCGGCACGTCACCCAGGGCGAGTGGCAGGACGTGAAGGCCGGCATGCCCCGTGACCTGCAACGGTTGATTCCCTGACCCGACCGGCCCGGGGTCGGCGAGCCCGTGCGGCCCGGGGCCGGCGATCGGTCCCGCGCGTCGGACGGGCCGTCTACGGTGTGGTTAGAGAAGATCGTGTGGGGGGTACCACCCGCGTACGACAGACCCCGCCCTGCGGCGGGGCGGCACACCCGAGGGAGCACCCATGGCACTGAACGACGACGACATGCAGACCACCAGCGGCGGCGGCCTGGAGGGTCCGGCCGACGGTGGCGCGACCCCGGGTCAGCACGATGGTGGTGCGGACGGCAGCGCGGAGGGTCCGGCCGACGGTGGCGCGACGCCCGGTCAGCACGACGGTGGCGCCGACGGCGGCGCGGAGGGTCCGGCCGACGGCGGGGCGACCCCGGGTCAGCACGATGGTGGTGCGGACGGCGGCGCGGAGGGTCCGGCCGACGGTGGCGCGACCCCGGGTCAGCACGATGGTGGCGCCGACGGCAGCGCCCGCTGACCGACACCCATGACGACCATCGACCCGCCGGGCGGCCACGGCCGCCCGGCGGTCCCGTCGGCCGCGACGCGGGCGCTGGAGCGCTGCGTCAGCGTCGAACCGGCCAAGTTCGCCGCCGCCCACTGGGGCCGCTCGCCACTGTTGTCGCGGGCCGCCGAGCTGCCCAACCCTGACGGGTTCACCGATCTGCTCAGCCCGGCCGACGCCGACGAGCTGCTCAGCCGGCGCGGGCTGCGTACCCCGTTCCTGCGGGTGGCCCGCGACGGCCAGTTGGTGCCGGCGGCCCGGTTCACCGGCGGCGGTGGCGCGGGCGCGGAGATCGGCGACCAGGTCCTCGACGAACGGATCCTGGAGCTGTACGCCGGGGGCGCGACGCTGGTGTTGCAGGGGCTGCACCGGCTCTGGCCCGCCCTGATCGACTTCGCCCGTGACCTCGGTACCGCCCTGACCCAGCCGTTACAGGTCAACGCCTACCTCACCCCGCCGGGCAACCTGGGTTTCGCCACCCACTACGACACCCACGACGTGTTCGTGCTCCAGGTCGACGGCCGCAAGCACTGGCGGATCCACCCGCCGGTGCTGATCGACCCGCTGGAGAAGCAGCCCTGGGGCGGTCGGGCCGACGAGGTGTCCGCCACCGCCGACGGGCCGGCGGCGCTGGACGTGGTCCTCGAACCGGGCGACGCGCTCTACCTGCCGCGCGGCTGGCTGCACAGCGCCCAGGCCCAGGAGACCAGCTCGCTGCACCTGACCGTCGGCATCCGCGCGTTGACCCGGTACGCCCTGGTCGAGGAGCTGCTGGCACTGGCCGCCGAGGATCCCCGGCTGCGGGCCGGGCTGCCGTTCGGCACCGACGTGGCCGACCCGGACGCCATCGAACCCGAGCTGACCGAGACGGTGGAGGCGCTGCGCGACTGGTTGCTGCGGGCCGACCCGGCCGCCGTGGCCGCCCGGCTGCGGAGCCGGGCCTGGCCGGCCGCCCGGCCGGCCCCGATCCGGCCGCTGGCGCAGGCC
>NZ_JBMDWU010000133.1:0-9620 GCF_048594385.1 Micromonospora sp.
CCCCGGGCACCACCAGTGTCCACCGGGCACACCGAGCCGACACCCGCCACCCCCCGCACACGACGACGCCGCGACCGCAACCCGCCCGCGGCGTCCACACCACCCCGATCAACCCGCCCGACGCCGCGCCCGCCGCGCCGCCAACTCATCACCCACCACCTCCGACGACACACCCTCCTGCGCCGCCGGAACCACCTCACCACCACCCGGCACCGCCGGCTCCGCCGGCAGATGCGACAACGAACCCTGGATCTCCTTGAACGCCCCACCGATCGCGATCCCGAACACCCCCTGACCACCCTGCAACAGATCCACCACCTCCTCCGGGGACCGGCACTCGTACACCGTCGTCCCGTCCGAGATCAGCGTGATCCCCGCCAGGTCCTCCACCCCCCGCGACCGCAACGCCTCGATCGCCTTACGGATGTTCTGCAACGACACCCCGGCGTCCAGCAGCCGCTTCACGACCTTCAACACCACCAGATCGCGGAACGAGTACAACCGCGACGTCCCCGAACCCGACGCGTCCCGCACACTCGGCACCACCAGCGTCGTCCGCGCCCAGTAGTCCAACTGGCGGTAACTGATCCCCGCCGCATGACAGGCCGTCACACCCCGGTAACCGACCGCACCGTCACCGTCCACCGGCACCGACGGTGCCACCGACTCGCCCCGCTCAACACCTGGCTCAGGCTCCCGCGGCTCGTGCATCCCGACAACCTCCCCGTCAGTGCGGTAACACGCCGGTGCGACCGACGCACACCCCTCGACACGGCAACCCTAACGCCGCACCAAGCGGTTACCACGGAGAAACCGCCGCGACACGCCGCGCGACGACACACCACAACACCGGCATCGCCACCGCGACACCCACGACGAAGCCACGATCAGCCCGCGAAATCCTCCGGACGCACCTGCTCCAGGAACTCCCGGAACTTCTCCACCTCATCCTCCTGCTCGTCGGGAATCACGATCCCCGCCTCACTGAGGACCTGCTCCGCACAACGAATAGGCGCACCCACCCGCAACGCCAACGCGATCGAATCACTCGGCCGGGCCGACACCCGCACCCCGTCACCCAGCAACAGATCAGCGTAGAAGACGTTCTCCTTCAACTCCGTGATCTCCACCGCCCGCAACGGCGCCTGCAACGCCGCCAGCACGTCCCGCAACAAATCATGCGTCAACGGCCGGGCCGGTTTGACCCCCTGCTGCTCATAGGCGATGGCCGTGGCCTCGACCGCACCGATCCAGATCGGCAGATAGCGGTCGCCCTCGACCTCCCTGAGCAGGACGATCGGTTGGTTGCTGGGCAGCTCCACCCGAACCCCGACCACGCTCAGCTCGCGCACCGCCGCCTCCGTGTCGTTGTCGCCTACACCCGCACCGCGCCCCGTCCCTGCACGGTACACGGACCACGACACGGCAGTCCCCACCGCACCAGCCCCGCACCGCGCCGGAAAAGGGGTTACCCCGGCAAGCCTACGGCACGCTTCCCGGGGCAGAACCTTCCGCACACACCAGCCGAACCCCTCACCGACCCAACGTCGACCGCAACCCCACCCGGACCAACGCCGCATGCAACTGCTGCGACAACGCCACCAACTCCCGCGCCGTCTCCGCCGCCCGCGCCCGCGCCGCCGGATCAGACTGCCGCGCCAACGGCGCCACCAACTGCGCGAACAAACCCACCTCACGATCCGCCGACGACCGGTAACCCCGCAGATGACGAGGCTCCAACCCGTACGCCGCCAAACCCGCCACCGCCCGCGCGATGATCAACGCATCCGCGTCATACCAACCCGGCGGATCCGGCACCAGCACCCCGAGCCGCTCCAACTCACCCAACGTCGACTCGGCGATCCCACTACGCGCCACCAGATCGGCCCGCCCGAGCCGCACCTGCGACTCAGGCTCCTCCGCCGACCGGCCCGGCACCTCACCACCGGGACCCACCGCCACCAACGTCGGCCGCTGCCGACCCGGCGCCTCCTCACCACCGTCCCACTGCGCCAACTGCTCACGAATCACCCGCAACGGCAGATACTGATCACGCTGCGCAGTCAACACGAACCGCAACCGGGCCACATCATCCCAGCTGTACTTCCGGTACCCCGCCGCCGTCCGCTGCGGCTCCACCAGACCCTCGGCCTCAAGGAACCGCAACTTCGAAATCGTGACGTCCGGAAACTCCACCCGCAGCTGACCCAACACCTCACCGATACTCATCAGCGGGTGCGACCGGGCAGCCCCGGACGGCATGGAGGCCGCAGGCTCGTTCACCCCCGGCCGGCCTCCTCCTCCGGGCGAGGACCGGCGATGAACACCACCCGGAACTTACCGATCTGCACCTCGTCACCATTGCTCAACGTGGCCGCCTCCACCCGCTCCCGGTTCACGTAGGTGCCGTTCAGACTCCCCACATCCCGCACCGTGAACGTCCCGGAATCCCGATGGAACTCCGCATGCCGCCGCGACACCGTCACATCGTCCAAGAAGATGTCACTGTCCGGATGCCGGCCACTCGTCGTCACATCATGGTCCAACAGGAACCGGGCACCCGCATTCGGGCCCCGACGAACCACCAGCAGCGCCATACCCGGCGGCAACGAGCCGGACATCCGACTCGGCACCACATCGGTGTCCGGACCCTCCAGCACTTCGTCCAACGAACCGAGATTGAGCGTCGAAGTGACGTCGAGCGGGGGGAACTCGTCGCCTGGGCGCGTCATGGGACCACCTCACGGATCAGTTTCGGTCAGCACAGGATAACGGCGGGTACGGCCCCCGGGAAGATCACCCGACGGCTGGCTCCCCCTGCCCACGAAAGGCAATCACCCAACACTGCACCAATTTGGGGTTCTCGGTCGACTGGGCGAGCCTAGCCAGCGCCGAAATGCAGGGCAACCGGACGCGCGGCAAAAACACCCGCGCCCGGCACGACACCACTCAGCTCTCGGTGAGCTCACGATACGCGGCAGCGGTCAACAACCCGTCCACCGCCGCCGGATCCGCCGGCACGATCTCCACCAACCAACCCGCACCGTACGGATCAGAATTGATCACCTCAGGAGTGTCGGCCAACGCCTCGTTGCGCGCCGCCACCGTCCCGCTCACCGGCGCGTAGATCTCCGACACGCTCTTGGTCGACTCGATCTCACCCAACGACTCACCGGCCTCCACCACCGCACCGGAGTCCGGCAACTGGACGAACACGATGTCACCCAGCGCATCCTGCGCGAACTGGGTGATACCCACCCGAACGTTACCGCCCTCGGCACCCACCACCCACTCGTGCTCGGCGGTGTAACGCAGATCCTCAGGAATCACCAGCGCGTCCCTCATCCATCGGTGCACCGGGACCACCCGGCGCGGCCGCGCCGGTCAGGAGACCGGACGGGCGTGTTCCAGTTTCAACGGCGCGTGCAGCGCCGAAACCTCGGCAACCTCACGATCCTCGACGCTCACGTTACCGCCGTCACCGCGAACCGATGCGGCCACCCCGCCCGGAATGTTCAACGCGGTACGCATCGTCTCCGGATCACCGATCACCGTGATCGTGTACGGACCCGTCAACGGCCGCCCGTCCACCACCAACACGTCCCCCGCCCCGTCCAGGAAGTACGTCGAGGCGATGATCCGCGCCGACGCCCGATCCCCACCCGAGATCTGCATCGCCTCCGCACCCGCACCCCGCAACTCCTGCACCGCGTCCAACACCCGGTCCGCCCGGATCGGCTTACCACCCGGCTCGAACCGCACCGCCAACCCCGGCCCCCGCGCCGGCAACGTACCCGCCAGGATCCCCAACTCGTCGGCCCGCTTCGTCGCCTCCTCCAACGCCGCCTGCCGACCCTGCTCACCCGAACGCAACTGCCGCTGACTGTCCTCCAGGCCCTCGATGTCCTGCTGCAGACGCTTCTCCCGGGAATCCAGATCCGAGAAGATCCGCACCAGGTCCTCCTGCCGGGTCGCCGCCAACGTCGGATCCGTCGAGGTCGTCTTCAACTGCACCACCAACGTGAACCCCAACAACGCCAGCAACGCCGCGATCATCACCGCCGCCGACGACACCCTCCGCCCCGCCGGACCCGCCGAGGGCCCGACCTCAGCCGACGCCACCTCCGCCAGGTTCACCGTCGCCCCGTCGTCGTCACCCGACTCCGACGGCTGCTCCCGCGACGGCTCCCCCGGCACCAACGGACTCAACTCGTCCGCATCCGGCGCGTCCGGCCGCGGATCCGGCTCACCCGCCGGCCCCGGCGGACGCACCGGCTCCACCGGCTGCGGCCACCCCGTACCCGTCTCCCGATGCTCGTCGCTCACGACACCAACCTACGCCCGGAACAGGTGCCGACGGATCGCCGCCACATTCCCGAAGATCCGCACCCCCAACACGACCACCACACCCGTGGACAACTGCCCACCCACCCCCAACTGGTCACCCAGATACACGATCAGACCCGCCACCAGCACGTTCGAAATGAACGACACCACGAACTGCTTGTCATCGAAGATCCGATCAAGCTTCGCCCGCACCCCACCGAACACGGCGTCCAGCGCGGCCACCACAGCGATCGGCAGGTACGGCTGCAACGCCGCCGGCACCGTCGGATCGAGATAGATCCCCAGCACCACACCGGCGAGCAACGCCAGCACCGCGATCATCGGACACCTCCGGAGGGGCGGGAAGACGAACCCGGACCGGACGACCCGGCACCGGACGAACCGACAGCACCCGAACCCGCCGGCGACGGACTCGGACTGACCGACGGCTGCGCGTAGCGTAGCCGTGGCTCCGGCGCGGCCGGCAACGTGAGGTCCTCCGCCCGGCGCACCTCGAAAGACAACCCGGTGTCCCGGGCCACCCGACGCATCAGATACGCCGACCGACTGTCGTCGAACCGGTCCCGCAACGACCGCGGCCCGATCGCCGACACCTCGTACGGGCTGGTCACCGGACGAAAGTCCACCAGGATCGCCGCCCCCGCCGAACGGATCGTCGACGTCGCCGTCAACCGCTGCCCGTTGATGGCGATCGCCTCCGCACCCGAGGCCCACAGATCGTTGGCGACCTTCTGCAGATCCGAATAGATCACCCGCGACGGACCCGCCCCCGAGTCACCGTTGACCGCGCCGTCGTCCTGCACCGCGGCGTCGGCCAACTTCACCACCACCCCGTCACCACGCACCCGGCCGAGCCCCGTACCCGCCTCCAGGTTGCGCAACCGGGCCGCCTGCGAACCACTCAACGCCGCGTCCCGCTGCCGACCGACCTCCTCACGCAACCGCGCCGCCCGCGCCGTCATCGCGTCGGTCTCCGCCTCCCGCTGCTTGATCTGCGCGATCAACGCGGCCCGCGCCTGACTGCGGCTCGGCTCGTCGGCCATCGTCTCCCGGTACGCCACCGCGAACAGGAACCCCACCGCCGCGACCACCACGACCGCCACCGCCCGCGCGGACGCGCCCCGCCACCCGGAACCCGACGCCGGGTCCCGCCGCCGCCGGGCCGCCGCGTCGGCGTAACCCGGGTCCAACGGGTTCTGGAACAGCTCGGTGAGGAAGTCCGGGGTGAACAACCGCGCCGGACGCTTCGACCCGTCCCCCGGCGCGCTCACGCGGCGACCCCCCGCCGGGCCGCGCGCACCAGCCGGGCCGCCTGCACCACGTACATCGCGCCGGCCACCCAGTACAGCACCAGACCCCACCAGGCCAGTCCCCAGCCGATGGCCGCGGCGGTCGTCGCCGTCACCGACGTGGTCGCCGCCGCCACCAGCAGGACCGGGAACGCGGCCAACAGCAGGAAGGTGGCGGTCTTGCCGACGTAGTGCACCGGCGGCGGCCCGTACCCGTGCCGGCGCAGCACCGCCAACGAACCGAGCAGCAGCGCCTCCCGGGCCAGCAGCGCCGCCGTGAACTGCCACGGCACCACCTCCCGGGCGGTGAAGGCGAGCAGCGTGGCGAGGATGTAGAGCCGGTCGGCCAACGGGTCGAGCAACTCGCCCAGGCGGCTGACCTGCCCGAGCCGGCGGGCGATCCAGCCGTCCACCCAGTCGGAGGTGCCGCCGATGGCGAGCACCACGATCGCCGCCACGTCCGCCTCCACGACCAGGAACAGCCAGAGGAACAGGGGTACGCCGAGCAGCCGGACGAAGCTGATCAGGTTCGGCAACGTCAGCACCCGGTCGGCGGCGCTGTCGTCACCGCCCGGTCCGCGCGGATGCTCTGCCCGAGCCCGACGTGACACCGAACCTCCCCCCGCAGACGGTCCGGGTGCCCACGCGGGCACCACGGTCAGCCGTGCGCTTACCGGACCGGCGCTCGCCGGTGTCTCGGTGATCCCGGGCCGGGACCTCCCCCTGGTGTGGTCCGTGGCGCTCGGCACCCCGGACCGGCAGCCACTATATCGGGCGTGGGCGGCCGCCCCGGTGGGGCGCGCGTTGCCCGGGGCGGTCTGGCGCTGTGTGTGGTGTGTCACCACCGCTAAGGCATCCTAGGACACTAGTGGACGGCTGGGGAACTGCTCACGCGGTGCGGGCGGGAGTGTCGGGTTGCGCGGTGGGCGTGCCCGCGGCCGCCGCGTGGCCGAACGCCAACAGCGCCAGCAGCAGCTCGTGCTGGGCGCGCGGTGGCATCCGGTCCAGCACCGCCTGCACCGCCCGGTGCCGGCGCTCCCGCAGCTCGGTCAGCAGGCTCACCGCCGCGGCGGTGAGCACCAACCGCACCTCCCGCCGGTCCCGGGGGTCCGGGGTCCGGCGCAGCAACCCGGTCGCCTCCAGCCGGTCACAGAGCCGGCTGGCCGACGAGGGCACCACGTCGAGCAGCTCGGCCAGCCCGTTGACGTTCGTCTCCGGCCGGTCCCGGATCAGCGCCAGCACCCGTAGCTGGGTCGGCGGGACCGCCACCTGGTGACGGGAGGTGGCCGAATCGAGCACGCCGACGAGCGCCTCGGCTGCGGCATCGATCGCCGCAGCAAGATCCGGAGGTCGCTCCACCCGCTGTCCCCTGCGATTGTCCGCTGTCGAAAGTCGCTGCCGGCCGATCACCGTTCGCGCCGCCCGCCCGGCCCGCACCAGTCCAGGCACACGACAACGGCGTCGTCACGTAGATCAGTGTCGGCATGATAAGCGAACAGCTCGCGCATCACCGTACCAACCGCCTCCGTCGCCGGTTGCAGCCGAGTCGACCGCATCGACCGGGCCATCGCCCGCTCACCGTAGGCCTCCTGACCCCCCGGCTGCGCGTCGTACACGCCGTCGCTGACCACGAAGAGCCGGTCACCGGGCAGTACGTCGAACTCCTGCACCGTGTAGCGGGTCTCGGCGAACATGCCCAACGGCAGCTGCTGCTCCAGGGCGATCCGCTCGACAGTGGTCCCCCGCACCCGCAGCACCCGCGGCGACCCGGCGTCCACCGCCCGCGCCCGGCCGGTGGCGGTGTCCACCGACAACAGCAGCGTCGCCACGTGCCGCTGCCCCCGGTGCTGGTAGAACAGCGTGTCCGAGGCCAACTCGGCCTGCTCCACCAGCCCGCCGCCCGAGCGGCGCGCGTTGCGGATGGCGTTGACGGTGAGCGCGGTGAGCATCGCCGCCGAAAGGCCCGTGCCGGCACCGTTGAGGACGGTGAGGGTGAGCCGCCCCGGGTCGACCGACCAGTCGAAGTGGTCACCGCCCACCGAGTACGCCGGTTCGAGCTGCCCGGCCAGCAGGAACGCCTCGTGCGTGACGCTGCGCCCCGGCAGCAGGTCCCACTGCATCTCCGCGGCCATGCTCAGTCGCTCCCGACGCCGCGTGCGCCGGTACCGGTCGGTCTCCCGGTCGGCCGCCCGCAACGTGGTCGCCAGGTCGACGCCCAGGTCGACGATCAGCTCCACCGTCGGATCGTCCGGGCTGACGGCCAGCTCGACCAGGAACACCCCCAGCCGCTCCCCCCGGGTGGTCAGCGGCACCCAGACCCGGCAGCATCCGCCGTCGGACGGCTCACGCACCGGTTGCTGGCTTGAGAAACAGCGTTGCGCGGCGCTCTGGCCGGTGAGCGAGCCGGCGGACACCTCCGGGTCGAGCACCGACCACAACCCGCTGATCCGGTAGTCGGCCAGGAACGCGTCGACCCGCACCGCGGCCAACTCCGACCGGAGGGCCCGATCGACGGCCTCCACCACCTGGTCGGGCAGGGCCTCACGTAGCGCACGCGACATCGCTGCGAGCGCGTCCGGCATGGTTGTCCTCCGAGATTCTTGCTACAGAGCAAGCATCATACGGAGCGGCCGGTCCACCCCCACCCGGGGCACCGGGCGGCACGGGGGAACCGGTGGCGGTATCGGCCCGCCGGCCCCGGCCAGCCGCGATACTGACCCCGGCAGGAGGTGCGCACGGTGGACCCGACGGACGGCGCGGCGATCGTGGTGGGCGTGGACGGCTCCGAGCCGGCGCTGCGCGCCGTCCGGCTGGCCGCGACCGAGGCGGCCCGCCTGCGCCGGCCGCTGCGGGTGGTGCACGGCTTCATCTGGCCGCTGCTGCACACCCCGGTCGACCCGGTCGCCGCCGACCCACCCGGCGGCGGGCTGCGCCGCACCGCCCAGGACCTGGTCGAGGCGGCGGTGGCGCAGGCCCGCACGGTCAGCCCCGGCATCCGGGTCACCGGGGAGATCATCGACGGCGAGGCGTCGGCGGTGCTGCTCGGCACCTCCCCCGCCGCGGCGATGATCGTGCTCGGCGACCGGGGCCTCGGTGGGTTCGGCGCCCTGGTGGTCGGCTCGGTGGCGATCCAGGTCAGCACCCACGCCGACTGCCCGGTACTGGTCGCCCGGGGCACCCCGACCGACGACGGCCCGGTGGTGGTCGGGGTCGACGGGTCGGCGGCCTCCCGCGCCGCGGTGGACTTCGCCGCCGCGCAGGCCGCCGCGCGTGGCGTCCGGCTGCGGGCCGTGCACGCCTACACCCATCCGGCCTCCACCGGCCCCGGTGACTTCCAACCCCTGGTGTACGACGAGGCCCGGCTGCGCGACGAGGAGGACGACGTGCTCGCCGCAGGCCTCGCCGGGCTCGCCGAACGCCACCCCGACCTGCCGGTCGACCGGGAGCCCGTACACGCCCGCCCGGTCGCCGCCCTCACCGAGGCGTCCCGCCGGGCCCAACTGGTGGTGGTCGGCGGCCGGGGCCACGGCGAGCTGGCCGGGCTGCTGCTCGGCTCGGTCGGCCACGGGGTGCTGCACCGCAGCGCCTGCCCGGTGGCGGTGGTACGGGAGCCGGCGACCGACCGGTAGGCCGCCCTCCGGCACGCGGTGGGGGGCGGTTGGCCGGGCCCGGGACGGGTAGTCGGCGCGGGTACCGCAGGCGGACCACCGAGGAGGCGACATGCCAGGACCACGGCCGGGAAGCAACGCGTACGACAAGGAACGGGCGCGGCTGCGCGACCTGATCGAACAGTCGGGACGCGCGTCGGACAAGGAGGCCAACCAGGTGGCCAACCGGATCCTCCAGGAGGACCGGGGCCAGCGCGGCATGGTCCGGGGTGAACGGGCCTACGGCCCCAAGGGCGAACGCGGACCCGGCGACCCGAAGTGAGACACACGGCGGCCGGGGCGCAGCCCCCCGGGGGGGGCGCGACCCCCCCCCCCG
>NZ_JBMDWU010000134.1:0-3032 GCF_048594385.1 Micromonospora sp.
CAACAGGGAACGACAACTGGCTCCAGCGTGACCGACTCACATCCCCCAGCCGGCTCTTCGGAGAAGTCACTTCCCGGACCCGCCGCCACCCAGGATAGAACTCTCCTCCCAGCTGCGTCTTGACACAGAGGGGAGCCATGATCGGACGCTCGGCGGAGGCAGTCGTCGGTATGACGGCAGGGTGCGCGCGCCCCTGGGGGCGCTCCCTGCTCCTCCGGCGGCGACGCCGAAGGTGGGTGTACACACGTGACGTCGTTGATCTTCGATAATGTGCGGGACGTGTGCTCGCCAGCAGACGCCAACCCGGGTCACCCGGTGCCGACGCGGGCCACCGCAGCCGCTCGTGGTCGCAAACGGGGGTTCGTGTGCTCGGGCTGTAGTCCTGGGCTGGGCGAACGGGGGTCCGGATGCTGCGGGTGGGCGTGGGACAGTCCCTGCCACCCCAGGTGAACCCGCAGGTCGCTAGACTAGGCGCTCGCGCCCTCGTAGCTCAGGGGATAGAGCATCGGTTTCCTAAACCGTGTGTCGCAGGTTCGAATCCTGCCGGGGGCACCAGGCCACAGCCTTGATCATCGATAGCTGTTCCGCCTTCCGGCGCTTGTGTGGACGATCGCCTCGCCACCATCTCCCGACTCCTGTCCAGGTGCTGAGCGACCGCAGGGTTCCGGCCGTCGACGGCACGGGCGTAGTGATGCGTCGTCACACTGGCGTCGGCGTTGCCGAGCCACCACCGGGACGCCACGCGAGTCCATGTTCCGCTCGTGCCGGGCGGCACAGCGCGAGCGCTTTACCGAGCGCAGACCGCTGTAGGCCAGCAGCACCAGCGTCCGATCCGGAACCTCGCACGCGGCGGCGAGCTTGTCGGCCTGGGCGACGGTCGGGATGGCCGGATCCGAACCCCGCATCCGAGGAAGCCGCACCTACCGGCGCAGCAGCGCCAGCCACCGGCGCGCCGACCGCCACTCCGAGCGCACCGCGTTGGTGGCGACGACCAGCAGCCACGGCAACGCCGATCCGTCGACCAGTCGGGCGTCACGCCGACGGCGCCACGCGACGAGGAACGTCGCCTGGGTGACGTCCTCGGCCGTCGACCACGAACCGGTCAGCCGGAACGCGTGGTTGTAGACCGGGCGGGAGTACCGGTCGAAGAGCCGACCGAATGCCCACTCGTCCCCGGCGGCGATCGAGGACCACAGTTCCTCGTCCGACGGCCGTACCTGATGCCTCACAGCACACTATGGCCGTCCACGCCGACTGTGTTGCATCGCGGCGGCGCACTGCGGATCCGGATGTGTCGCCGGGAGCGACGTCCGAGCGGCTGCCGCCGTGGGATCCGGGTCGCTGGGGGAAAACCACCAGGCCGGGCCGGGTGGTTGCCGGCTTCTGACCGCCGAGCGTCTTACCTACCGTCGATCTCGTGATCGAACTACGGGAGTTGACCAAGAGTTACGGGGGCCGGGTCGCCGTGAACGGGCTGACCGTCCGGGTCCAGCCGGGCGTGGTGACCGGGTTCCTCGGCCCGAACGGGTCCGGCAAGTCGACGACGATGCGGATGATCCTCGGGCTGGATGCTCCGGACCGTGGGGAGGCGCTGATCGGCGGGGTGCCGTACGCGAACCTGACGTGGCCGTTGCGGTCGGTCGGCGCGCTCCTCGACGCCGGGGCGTTCCATCCTGGCCGCAGCGGCTATGCGCACCTGGCCGCGCTCGCCGCCAGCAACGACATCCGGCGTTCGCGGGTCGACCAGGTGTTGCGCCTCGTGGGTCTGTCGGACGCGGCGATGCGGCGCACCGGCACCTACTCGCTCGGCATGCGCCAGCGGCTCGGCGTCGCGGTGGCGCTGCTGGGCGACCCGGGGGTCCTGCTGCTCGACGAGCCGGTCAACGGGCTGGACCCGGAGGGCATCCGTTGGATCCGGAGCCTGCTGCGCGCCCTGGCCGCCGAGGGCCGGACGGTGTTCGTGTCCAGTCACCTGATCGCCGAGATGGCGCTGACCGCGGACCGGCTGGTGGTCATCGGCCGGGGCGAACTGCTGGCGGAGACCACCGTCGCCGAACTCGCCGGCCGCCACGACACGCTGGAGGACGTGTTCTTCCGGCTCACCTCGCAGTCCACCGACTACCGCGGCACGGAGGTGTCATGAACGGCTACGGATTCCGGCAGGTGGCCCGGATGGAGTGGATCAAGCTGAGCAGCGTCCGGTCGACGTGGTGGCTGACGGTCGCGACGGTGCTGTCGATGGCGGCGACCGGGGTGGGGGTGGGCCTCGGCTACCGGTCCCACACGCCGGTCGCCACCACCGCCCAGATCCTGAACAACAGTCTCAGCGGCGCCATCCTGGCCCAACTGTTCCTGGGTGTGCTCGGCGTCCTGCTGGTGACCGGCGAGTACGGCACCGGGCAGATCCGGTCGACGTTCGCCGCCGTGCCGCGGCGTCGGACCGTCCTGGCGGCGAAGGCCGCCGTGTGTGGTGGCGCGGCTCTCGCCGTGGGCATGACCGGGACGGCCGCCGGCTACCTGGGCGGGCAGCTCGCGATCCGCGGCACCGCCATCCCGACCGCTTCCCTCGGGGACCCGGCGGTCCTGCGGGCGGTCCTGCTGACCGGCGGCTATCTGGCCGCCACCGCGCTGATCGGGGTGGGTGTCGGGGCGTTGGTACGGCACTCGGGGGCCGCGATCGGGACGTTGTTCGCTCTGATGTTCGTCCCCACGATCGTGGTCGGGCTGCTCGGCGAGCACGGCGTCGTCGTCGGACGCTTCATGCCACCGCTGATGCTGCTCAACTCGGTGGCGGTGCTCTCGCCCGGGTCCGGGCTGTTCACCGGGTGGGTCAGCGTGCTGCTGATGTGCGGGTACGCGGCGGTGGCGATCGTGTGTGGTGGCGTCCTGCTCCGCTCCCGGGATGCGTGACCCACGGGCCGACGACGACAGGGCCGGCCACGACCGGGCCGGTCGCAACGGTGCAGGCAGCAGCGCGGGGCGAGGGCCCAAAGGGGCGGTTGCCCCGGGGGGCGCCCCGGGCAGCGGGCCCG
>NZ_JBMDWU010000135.1:0-4869 GCF_048594385.1 Micromonospora sp.
TCAAGAGGTTTGCGTCATCCCAGCGCCCGTTCCTGACCTCAACCTCTTGATCACCGAGCACCGCCACCGCTCAGCAGCCCGCGGGTGGGCTGGAAGGCATGCGCGGTCGGGTGGGGAGGGGTGCGGGCCGGTAGGCCCCGGTGATCAAGAGATTCGCGTCAGAATCCGGCGGGCGGGTGACGCAAACCTCGTGATCACCGGGGGCCGGGCAGGGGCGGAGCGGGTGCGGAGCCTGAGCCGGGGCGGGGCGGGGGTGGAGCCGGGGCGAAGAGGGCGGGCGGGGCGGTCAGCGGGGGGTGCGGAGGGCGGCGGCTCGGCGGGCGCGGTCGACGGCGGCGGGGAGGGCCGCGATCAGGGCGTTGACGTCGGCGGGGGTGCTGGTGTGGCCGAGGGTGAAGCGCAGCGAGGAGCGGGCCCGGTCGTGGTCGGCGCCCATCGCCAGCAGCACGTGGCTGGGCTGGGCCACCCCGGCCGAGCAGGCCGAGCCGGTGGAGCAGGCGATGCCCTGGGCGTCGAGCAGGAGCAACAGGGCGTCCCCCTCGCAGCCCGGGAAGGAGAAGTGCGCGTTGCCGGGCAGCCGGTCGTCGGGGTGGCCGTTGAACACCACCTCGGGCACCGCCTCCCGGACCCGCCGCACCAGGTCGTCGCGGAGCGCCGCCACCCGGGCGGCGTACTCCTGCTGGCCCTTGACCGCCGTCTCGACGGCGACCGCGAAGGCGACGATGCCTGCGGTGTCCAGGGTGCCGGAGCGGACGTCGCGTTCCTGCCCACCGCCGTGTAGCAGCGGGGTGGCGGCGACGTCCCGGGCGAGCAGCAGCGCGCCCACCCCGGTCGGGCCGCCGAGCTTGTGCCCGGTCACGGTGAGCGCGGAGACCCCGCTGGCCGCGAAGTCGACGGGCACCTGGCCGACCGCCTGCACCGCGTCGGTGTGGAACGGCACGCCGTGCTCGGCGGCGACGGCGGCCAGCTCGGCCACCGGCTGCACGGTGCCGACCTCGTTGTTGGCCCACATCGCGGTCACCACGGCGACCCGGTCGGCGTGCGCGGACAGCTCGGCGCGCAGCAGCGCCGGGTCGAGCTTGCCGGCGGCGTCCGTGGGCAGCCAGGCGACCTCGGCGTCCTCGTGGTCGGCCAGCCAGTCGACCGCGTCGAGGACGGCGTGGTGCTCGACCGCGCTGGAGACCACCCGGACCCGGTCGGGCCGGGCGGCCCGTCGGGCCCAGAAGACGCCCTTGACGGCGAGGTTGTCGCTCTCGGTGCCGCCGCCGGTGAAGATGACCTCGGAGGGGCGGGCGCCCAGCACGGCGGCCACCCGCTCGCGGGACTCCTCCACCCGACGCCGGGCACGCCGGCCCGTCGCGTGCAACGACGACGCGTTGCCGACCTCGCGGGCGGTGGCGACGTACGCCGCCAACGCCTCGTCGAGCATCGGGGTGGTCGCCGCGTGATCAAGGTATGCCATCACCGTTCAGCGTAACGGCCAGCGCACGGCGCGTTGGATGCCGGACCACCCGTACCGAAGCGTGGATGGGACCGGGCCGGGACCGGATCGGCCCCGACCCGGTCCTCAGGCCGGTACGGCGGTGACAACGATGTTGTCCCGGTAGTGCCGGGTCTTCGGGTCGAACGGCCCGCCGCAGGTGATCAGGGTCAGCCGCGGCTTGCCGTCCCGGGCGAAGTACCGGTCCAGCGGGATCTTCGTCTTGGCGTACTCCTCGCGGGAGACGACCCGGTAGGCGCGCTGTTCGCCGTCCGCGCCGGTGGCGGTGACGGTGTCCCCCCGGTCGAGTTCGCGGAGCCGGAAGAACGCCCCCTTGCCCTGCTCCGAGCTGTCGACGTGACCGGCGATCACCACCGAGCCGGCGTCGGTCTCCAGCCCGGGGCCGAACCGGTACCAGCCGATCTGGTCCACGCTCGGCGGGACGTCGAACTCGTCGGTGCGGGTGTCGATGCCCACCGGGTTGACCGTGGCGGTGACGTCGATCGCCGGGATGCGCAGCTTCACCGGCGGCACGGTCCGTTCGGCCGTGGGCAGGTCACCTGCGGTCACCGGCACCGACGGGCCGCCACCGGTTCCGGCGGTCGGGCCCGGCGGACTGCTGCTGGCCAGCGCCGCCGCCTCGTCCGCGCCGACGTCCTCGGCCGGCTGCGAGCCGCAGGCCACGACGGTGGCGATGGTGAGCGCGGCGACGCCGGCGGCCATCGCCGCCAGCGCCCCGCGGTGTCGCACCGTCACCGGCGACCGGTCCGGGTGGCGGCCACCCGCGCCCCGCCGCCGACCAGCAGCAGTACGCCGGCACCGGCCAGCACGTACCACCAGGTGTCCACGCCGGTGCCGGCCTGCCCACCGGTGCCGCTGGGCACGCCGCCCGGGGCCGAGTGCAGACCGGTGATGGTCTGGGCGACCAGGTCGAGGTTCTTGGCCTCGGCCGAGCCGATCGCGTAGACGATGGTGGCGGTGCCCTCCTTGAGGTTCAGGTCCGCCGGGCCGATCGCCACGGTGTCGGTGCCGGCCAGCACCACGTCGGCCTTGACCGTGCCCGCGTCGACGTCGGCCTTGGCCTCCTTCGGGTTGGTGAGGTCCTCGAAGACAGGCTTGCCACCGGCCCGCACGTCGACCGCCGGGGCGGCGGCGGTGTGCCGGACGATCAGCCGGGCCTTGCCGGCGGCCAGCTTGGCGGTGTCGTTGACGAACGGGGTGATCTGCGGCTTGCCGTCCGCGCCGAGGTGCGCGGCGAGGCTGATGTTGGCGCCGCCGGGAACCTCGGCGTCATCGACCTTGAGAATCGCGCTGCCGACCGGCTCGCCCGGCTTGGTCAGGGCGATGTCGTACTCGCCCTCGGGCAGGGTCAGCGGGCCGGCGACGTCACCGGGCTTGAAGTTGTCGAGGGTCTTCTTGCCGTTGACGTAGACGTCCACCGGGGTGTCCGGGATGCCGTGCACGACGGAGACCTTGGACGAGGCGGCGTACGCCGGGCCCGTGGTCGCGGCGCCGACGCCGGCGAAGGCCAGGGCGGCCACCGCGCCGCCTGCGGCGACCCGACGGAAGATAGCGAGCTGCATGTCTGCCTCCTGGTGATTGGTGCTGGTTCGTCAGGTCTGGCTTGCAGAACGGGTTACGCCACCCGTCGCACCGCCGGATGCAGCCCGACACCACATTCTTTTTTTCGCCCGGGGTGCATCCGGGGCCGGCTGCGGCGACGAATAGCTGGTGAGACGAGTGGAGGCGGACCGGACCAGGAGAGTGGGGCGGAGGCTGTGGGCGTTACAGTCGGGCATGCCCCAGGGAAGGCGACCCGCCCGGTGACAGCGGTGGGAACAGCAGGACACGAACCCGAACCACCCCCCGACGAGTTGGCCGCGCGCTTCCGGGCGGGCGACGAGACCGCGCTGCGGGAGGCGTACGACCGGTTCGGCCGGGCCGTGCTCCACCTGGCCACCAGCACGTTGGCCAACCGCAGCGACGCGGAGGACGTGACCCAGGCGACGTTCGTCGCCGCCTGGCTGGGGCGGGAGACCTTCGACCCGACCAAGGGCTCGTTGATCGGGTGGCTGCTCGGCATCGGCCGGCGCAAGGTGATCGACCGGCTGCGCGCCTCGGCCCGGGAGGCCCGGGTGGTGGAGACGGTACGGCAGCTACCCGAACCGGTCGGCACCGGCGCAGACCCGGACACGGTGGTCGACCGGCTGGTGGTCGCCGACGAGCTGGCCCGGCTCCCCGACGACCAACGACGGATGTTGGAACTGGCCTTCTACGACGACCTGACACACCAACAGATCGCGACGGTGACCGGGGTGCCGCTGGGCACGGTCAAGAGTCACATCAGGCGGGGCATGGCGAGCTTGAAACGCAGATGGGAGGTGGACGGTGCAGCACCTGGACCACGACCGGCTGGTCTTTCTGGCGCTCGGTGAGAGCGAGGCGGACCACGGCGAGACCGACCACCTCGGCGGCTGCGTGACCTGCCGGCGCGAGCTGGAGTCCCTGCGGCACGTCGCCGGGCTGGGCGCGGGCACCCAGGGCCTGCACGATTTGCCCGACCCGCCGGCCCACCTCTGGGCGGGCATCCTGGCCGAACTCGACGCCGTCGCGCAGGTGCCGTCGCCGGCCGAGGCCCACCGGCAGGCTCTCGGGCCGGACCCGACGCAGGCCCCTCCGGCGGCCAGGAACGGCGTCGACCCGGCCTACCGGCATCCGCCGGCGGTGACCGGCGACCCGCAACCGTCGGTGAGGGCCGGCGACCCGCACCCGTCGGTGGTGACCGGCGACCGGCCGGAGTCCCGGCGGCCGTCGTCGTCCCCCGGCGGCGGGCGTGCCGTCCGACCGGCGGGCCGGTCACGGCGTTGGCCACGCTGGGCGACCACCGTCGTCTCGGCGACAGCCGCCGCCGCGATCGCGGTGCTCGGCACCGTCTTCGTGCTCGGCGACCGGGGGGCCACGCCCCGGCAGGACGTGCTGGCCAGCGCGCCGCTGGCCGCGTACGGGAGCACGCCGGCCGACGCCCGGGGCGACGCCCGGGTCTTCGCCGACGGACGACTGCACCTGCACGTCGCGAATCTCCCGGACGTTACGGGGTACTACGAGGTCTGGCTGATCAATCCGACGACCATGGAGATGTTCTCGGTGGGTGTGCTGCGGGGTAGCTCCGGCGACGCCCTGCTGCCCCTGCCCCCGAACGTTGATCTTGAGGCATACTCGGTGGTCGACGTCTCCGCCGAGCAGTACGACAACAAGCCCGCCCACTCCGGCGACAGCCTGCTGAGGGGCACCCTGACGGGCTGATCGGCGGGCCGGCTCAGCTCCCCGGCCCGCCGATCAGCTCCCATCGCGTACCCGCCCCCCGCCGCGCGCCGACGCGCGGGCCGGGC
>NZ_JBMDWU010000136.1:0-34736 GCF_048594385.1 Micromonospora sp.
CCGCGGGGGCCCGTCGCCGTCGGAGGGGATCAGCTGGCCGCGCAGGTGGCGGTCGCACCGGGGCCGGTGCCGTTGCCCTGGAAGCCGAAGTTGGTCGACTGCCCGGCACCGACCTGCCCGTTGTAGCTCACGTTGGTGAACCGGACGGTTCCGCTGGTGCCGCTGGACTGTGCGCTCCAGGTGCTGGTGACGCTGGCGCCGCCGGGCAGGTTGATGCTGACGTTCCAGCCGTTGAGGGCGGTGGCGCCGGCGGTGACCGTCACGCTCGCCGTGAAGCCACCGTTCCACTGGTTGACCACCACCGACGCGGTGCAGCCGTTGCCGGCCGGCGGCGGCGTGGTGGGGGGCGCCGTGGTGGGCGGCGGGGTCGTCGGCGGAGCCGTGGTGGGCGGCGGGGTGGGCGGCGGGGTCGTCACGGGCGGGTTGGGTGCGCCGTTGGCCAGGCTGAAGGCCAGGTCCGGCTGGAACGAGCCGGCGGTGTAGCGGCAGCCGTCGGCCTCACCCGGCGGCTTCACCCAGAGGTACGCGTCGATGTTGTTGTCGCCGGTGTTGGTCGTCGGGTACTGCCCGATGCGGCGGTCGGTGTTGTCGTCGCCGCACCAGTCACCGCTGGCACCGCCGTTGCGGCTGGTGTCGATGACCTGGCGCTTGCCCGAGATGCCCATGCCGTTGAGGGCGTTGATGACGTTCCGGCCGAAGTTCGCCTCGCTGGAGGTGGGGTTGAAGTTCGACACGTTGGTGAAGAAGCCGTCGGCGTACTGCACGCCGGCCGCCCGCAGGCGGTTGGCCGTCTCGCTGGGGCTGTTCCAGGTGGAGTGACCGCCGTCGAGGTAGACCTTGGCGTTGGGGTTGGCCGCCTTGAGGGTCCGGGTGGCCGTCGAGATCGCCTGGTTACGGGCGTTGATCTCGTTGCTGTTCAGGCAGGTCAGCAGGGCGAGCGAGTCGGTCTCCAGGATGATGATGACCGTCTGGTTGCCCAGCCCACGGGCGAAGTTCGACACCCAGGTCTGGTACTGGTTGAGGTCGGGCGCACCCCCGGCGCTGGCCCCGCCGCAGTCCCGGTTGGTGATCTCGTAGATGGAGAGCACCGGGATCTGCCGCGCGGAGTTGGCGGCGCCGACGAACGACGCGGCCTCGGACTGCGCGGTCGACGGGTTGAAGTTGGCGAACCACCGGGCCTGCGGCTGGCTGGCGATCTTGTCGCGGATGACGCCGACGCGCGAGTCGCCGGGGTTGGCGGCGACCCAGCGGACGACGGCAGTGGTCGGGTCGCGGTAGAGCGGTCCGGATATCGTCCCGGCGGAGGCGGTGCCACCGGCGAGGCAGACGCCGGCGGCGGTGACGCCCGCGACGGCCGCCACACTGAAGGCCGCCACCGATCTACGGCGGAGCGAGGAGAGGGTAGCCA
This sequence comes from Micromonospora sp., assembly GCF_048594385.1. NCBI lineage: Bacteria > Bacillati > Actinomycetota > Actinomycetes > Micromonosporales > Micromonosporaceae > Micromonospora > Micromonospora sp. The sequence continues at coordinate 1,409 of NZ_JBMDWU010000136.1, forward strand.
CGACGTGTTGCCTCCTGATCACATAGATGTTTCTACATGGGAGCGTTCCCACGACGGTAGCCGAGGTGCGCGCCGCTGCCAAGACATCCGGCCCGCTCATTAAGGCATCGACCAACTTCACCGGATGCAAGGGCGGGGCGGCAGCGTACCGCCGGTGCGGTGGTCCGGCGGCGGGAACGGGAGGCGGTGGCGGTCAGCGGGTCACGGTGTGTGCACCCGGTCGACCTTCACGGTGAGCAGAACCCGCTGCTGTCCACCACCGCCGAAGCCGGGATAGGGGCGACCGAGATATCCGCGGGACGACTCGTCGATGTGCTCGCGGGCACCGGCGGTGGAGATGTCCACCAGGCTGCCGCGCAACGCCCAGTACCGGGCCGGGGCGGCGGGGTCGGCGACGCGACCCGCTGGATCGGGGCGACGCCACCCACACACACGGCGACAGCGGCACCGCCGTCGTGCGCGGTGCCGCTGTCGCCGGGGCGGTCGGCCCCGACCCCTGCCGCGTGCCGATCCGCCGGAGTGGACGGTTCCGTTACGGCCGCAGGGCCTGCGCGGCCGGGGTCCAGGTCGACTCGTCCCTGACGTCGGCGACCCTGATCCCCTGGGCGATCTTCTTCAGCTCGGCCACCGGCAGCTTGTTGCCCAGGCCCATCCCGCTGACCTGGAGCACGACCGTGCCGTCGGCGTTCCAGATGTTGCAGAAGCCGCCGCCTGCGGCGTCGTCGCCCGGGACCGTCCGGTCCGAGCCGGGGTAGCACTTCGTCACCCCCGGCTCCGCGGACTGGTTCGAGCTGCCGGCCGGCGTGACGAAGATGTGGAAGCCGTCCTTGATGCCGTTCTCGGTGGCGTCGTACGGCGCGGTCAGCCCCGAGGTGGGCGCGGCCGGCCGGGTGTACGTCGCGCCGCCGAAGTCACCGGCGCGGGCCGCGGCGATGCCGCTGAGGCCGGGCATGGCGTGCGTGCCCGACTGCAACGGGCGGTAGCCGGCCGGCACGTAGCCGACGGTGAACGGCACCGGGGCCGGCTTCGGCCGGCTGGGCTTCAGACCGCCGACCAGGCCGCCGAGGTCCTGGAAGCTGGGCGAGGACACGGAACTGGAGATCGACGTGACCGCCGCCCAGGCGTCGGGCGCGTACTCCCAGGCGAGCAGCTTGTTGCCCTCGTCGACCGGCTTGCTCGGGTCGAGGCCGACCGGCAGGGTCGCCTGCACGGCCTTGTGCCCGGCCACGGTGACCTTCCGGCCGTTCTTGACCCCGGCCGGGTCGAAGACGCCCGGCCGGTAGACGGTCAGGTACGCCCACAGGCTGGGCTTGCCCCCGGTGGCCCGCTTCTTGCGCTCGATGGCGTCGCCGCCCGCCTCGATCTCGTCGGCCGTGACCGGCTTGTCGTTTGAGATGTGGCCGTCGGAGTAGACCGAGGCGATCTGGTAACCGACCGACGCGACGATCGGGTCCTGCACGTGCAGCGGGCCCGCGTCGTACCCCGTGAAGGTGAAGGTGAACGGCGGGGCGTCTGACCAGCGGGCCTCGGCCGGGCCGGCGGCCGCCGCACCCGCCGGGGGCGGCGCGGCGGTGGTGTCCCGCCCGGCACCCAGGGTCGGCAGCGCGAAGGCGCCGGCGACCGCGACCACGACCAGGCCGGCCGCGCCCGCCGAGGCGAACCCGGCCCGGCGACGCCGCTGCGCCCGCCGGCCCGCCGCGACGATGTCGTCGGCGGTACGGGTCATCGGTGGCTCCTGACCGGTCACCGCGTCCACGAATTCATGCAACTGCACTGGTCCACTCCTCGATCGAATTCCCGGTGAGATTGATGCGTTCGGCGGCGAGCGACTCGCGCAGCTTCGCCAGGCCCCGGGAGACCTGGCTCTTGGCGGTGCCCACGGTGCAGTCGAGGACGCCGGCCGTGTCCTCCAGGCTCAGGCCCAGGTAGTGCCGGAGCACGACGGCGGCCCGCTGCCGGGCCGGTACGGCGTCGAGCGCGGCCCGCAGGCGCATCCGCTCGTCGGTCGCGTCGGCCGGGTCCCGCAGCGCGACGTCCGGCAAGGCGTCACCGGACGACCGCTCCCGCCGCCACGGCCGCCGGGTCTCGTCGACCGCCGCCCGGTAGACCATGGTCTTGACGTAGAGATCGGGCCGCTCCAGCTTCCGCCAGCGGGGATAGAGCTTGACCAGGGCGTTGGCCACGGCGTCCTCAGCCGCGTGCCAGTCACCGCAGGTCATGTACGCCAGCTTGCGCAGCGACGCCATCTGGGACGTCACGAACTCGCGGAACGCCTGTTCGTCTTCGGCTCTCACGTCGACTGCCTCCTTGTGCCGGAGGTAGAACGGGACCACCGGCCCGGGGAGTTGCACGGCCCGGTCAAGTAGTTGCCGGATCACGCTGCGCAACGACGTCCGTTGACGTCCCAGCCGGGTAGGGCCAGGCATACCCGCAACGCTACGACCAGTGGGCTGGGCCGGGCGGCGTCGCCCTGACAGGGTTCGACCATGACCCCGGACGTACCCCTGCACCTGGCGGCGGCGCTGCGCCGACGCGACCACCTGCTCTCCCCGTGGCCGTGGCGGGCGCTGGCCTACCTCGCCACCACCCTGCCGGTCTCCGGTCCCCTGTCGATCGGGCTGCTCGTCGTCGGTGCGCCCCTGGTGGCCGTCCTCAACACGGTGCGGCAGGACCGCCCGGTCGAGCTGCCCATCGTCGTGTTCCTCACCGTCGTCGCCCTGCTGGTGCTCGCGTCGGCCCCGGTCGTCAGCATCGCGGTGGCCGCGGTCGAGCGGTGGCGGCTGCGCCTGGTCGACCCGCGACCGCTGCACCGACCCCGGTTCACGGGTCTGGTGGCCCGCTACACCAGCGCCGCGGCCTGGCGGGAGGTCGGCCACACCTTCCTGCTGGGCGGGCTCGTGCCGCTGGCGTACTGGCTGCTGTTCATGCTCGTGCTGCTCGACGGGACGTTGATCGTCAGCCCCTGGCTGGCCAGCGGCAACGACCCGGTCATCGTGGTCTGGACCACGATCGACACCCCCCGCCAGGCGATCCCGTACGCGGCCGTGGGCGTGCTGTGTGTCCCGGCGCTGGTGTACCTGGCCGTCCTGCTCGCCGCCGGCCAGGCGACGGCGGCCCGTTGGCTGCTCGACGGGTCCGCCGACACCACGGCGCTGCGGGAGGTCACCCGCTCCCGGGCCCGGCTGGTCGACGCGTACGAGGCCGAACGTCGCCGCATCGAGCGGGACGTGCACGACGGCGCGCAGCCCCGGCTGACCAGCCTCACCCTCCAGCTCGGCCTGGCCCGGCTGGACGTACCCGACGACTCCCCCGCCGCCCGACCGTTGGCCGTCGCGCACGAGCAGGCCAAGGGGCTGATGGTCACGCTCCGGCAGATCGTGCAGGGCATCCGCCCGCAGCACCTCACCGAACTCGGCCTGGCCGGCGCCGTCCGGGAACTGGCCGGGGCGGCCACCATCCCGGTCGACGTCCACGCCGACCTCGGGCAGCCGCTGCCGGAGGTGGTCGAGACCACCGCCTACTTCGTGGTGTCCGAGTCCCTGGGCAACGTGGCCCGGCATGCCCACGCGGGCTGGGCCGAGGTGCGACTGACCCGGTCCGCCGGCGGTCTCGTCGTCGAGATCGAGGACGACGGGTGCGGCGACGCCGACCCGGCCCGGGGCAGCGGACTGACCGGGCTCGCCGACCGGGTCGCCGCCGTCGACGGCCGGTTGCTGCTGTCCAGCCCGCCCGGCGGGCCCACCCTGGTGCGGGTGGAGCTGCCGTGTCGCCGGTGACCCGGGTCGTGCTCGCCGAGGACGAGGTGCTCCTGCGGGAGGGCATGATCGGCCTGCTGACCCGGTTCGACTTCGCGGTGGTCGCCGCCGTCGGCTCCGCCCCGGAGCTGCTGGAGGCGGTCGACGCGCACGAACCGGACCTGGTGGTGACCGACATCCGGATGCCGCCGCAGCACCGCGACGACGGGCTGCGGGCCGCCGTCACCGCCCGCGCTGCCCGCCCGCACCTTGCGGTGGTGGTCCTCAGCCAGCACGTGCAGGCCGAGTACGCCGCGGCGCTGCTCGACAGCGGGGACCGTCGCCGGGTCGGTTACCTGCTCAAGGACCGGGTCGCCGACGTCGCCGAATTCGCCGCGACCCTGCGTCGGGTCACCGACGGCGGCACGGCCATCGACCCCGACGTGGTGCGGCACCTGCTGCACCGCCCCCGCGACCCGCTCGCCGCCCTGTCCGCCCGGGAGCGGGAGGTGTTGGTGCTGCTGGCCGAGGGGCACTCCAACGCGGCGATCGCGGCCCGGCTGCACGTCACCGAGGCGGCGATCGGCAAGCACGTCGGCAACATCCTGGCCAAGCTCGACCTGCCGCCCAGCGACGACACCAACCGCCGGGTGCTCGCCGTCCTCACCTACCTGCGGACCGGCCCCGCCCGGTAGCCGGGGCGGGGCCCGGCACCGACGGCCCCGGCAGGTCCACCACCCGGGTCGCCCAGCGGGCCAGCAGCGCCGGATCGTGGGTGATCAACAGCACGCCCGCGCGGTGCCGGCGCTGGTAGTCGGTGACGACGGCGGCGACGTGGGCCTGGGTGGAGGCGTCGAGCATGGCGGTGGCCTCGTCGCAGAGCAGGTGGTCGGGGCGGTGCACGAGGGCGCGGGCCAGGCAGGCGCGTTGCAACTGCCCGTCGCTGACCGCGTGCGGACGCCGGGTGAGCAGGTCGGGGGTGAGCCCGACCAGGTCGGCCAGCTCGGCCGTGCGGGCGGCCACCTGCCCGGCCGGCGTCCCGGTGGCGCGCAGCGGTTCGGCGATCAGGTCGGCCAGGCTCAACCGGGGGTCGCTCGCGGCGCGGGGGCTCTGGAACAGGATCGCCACCCGGGTCCGTACGGCGGCGGGCAGCCGGTGCCGGACCCCGGCGACGGGTTCGCCGTCGAGGGTGATCCGGCCGCCGTCCGGGGCGTGCAGGAAGGCCAGCACCCGGGCGAGGGTTGACTTGCCGCTGCCGGAGGGGCCGCGCAGGCCGACCGTCTCACCGGGAGCGACGTGCAGGTCGACGCGGTCGAGGACGCGCTGCCGGCCGTAGTGGACGGTGACCTGGTGCGCGGCGAGCCCGGCGGGCGCGGTCGACCGGGGGCCGGTCGGGTCGTCGACAGTGGTCGTCATACCGGTGCTCCGGGGGTGTGCGGGTGGTGGCAGGCGACCTGCCCGCTGCCGTCGGTCGCCGGGCGCGGCGGGGTACGGCAGGTGTCGGTGGCCCGGGGGCAGCGCGGGGCGAACGCGCAGCCGGCAGGCAGGTCGGTGAGCATCGGCGGGTGACCGGGCACCGGGGTGAACGCCCGCTCGGGCAGGGCGTCGAGCAGCCCGGCGGTGTAGGGGTGGGCGGGCCTGTCGAACAGGTCCGGGGTGGGCCGGTGTTCGACGACGCGGCTGGCGTACATGACGGCCACGGTGTCGGCGACGCGGCGGGCGGCGGCGAGGTCGTGGGTGATGAGCAGGACGGCGGACCCGGCGTCGCAGCGGCGGCGCAGCAGGTCCAGGGTGTGCTCCACCAGCGGCCGGTCGAGGCCGCTGGTGGGTTCGTCGGCGAGCAGCAGCGACGGGTCGGGGGCCAGCGCCAGCGCGGTGGCCAGCCGCTGGGCCATCCCGCCGGACAGCTCGTGCGGGTAACGGTCGAGGTCGGCGGGGTGCAGGCCGACGTCGGCGGCGGCCCGCCCGGCGGCGTCGGCGACGTCGCGGCGGGGGTGTCCGTGGGCGCGCAGGGTCTCCTCCAGCAGCCGCCGGCCGGTGCGCACCGGGGTGAGGGCGGTGGCCGGGCTCTGCGGGACGAGGCCGACGACCCGCCCCCGGACGTGCCGGGCGAGGTGCCGTTCGCCCGCCGCGACCAGGTCGACCGGGGTGCCGTCCGCCGGGTGCAGGTGGGCGTGCCCGGTGACGGTGGCGTTGCGGGGCAGCAGGCCGAGCAGGGCGTGCGCGAGGACGGACTTGCCGCAGCCCGACTCGCCGACCACGGCCAGCAGCTCGCCGGGGTGCAGGTCGAGGCGCAGGTCGGTGACGGCGTGCACGACGGCGTCGGGGAGCCGGAACCGGACGGTCAGCCCGTCGACGGTCAGCAGCGCCGGCCGGCGGTCGGCGGCGGTGGGCACGGTGCCGGGGGCGCTCGTGGTCACAGCTGCAACTCCGCCCGTACGCGGGGGTCGAGGCGGTCCCGCCAGCGGCCGGTGAGCACGGCCAGGGCGAGGGTGACGGCGACCAGGGCCAGCCCGGGGACGATGCTGGCCCACCACGCGCCGGTGAGCAGGGAACGCTGGCCGTCGTTGATCATGTTGCCGATGGAGGCGAGGTGCGGCGGTAGGCCCAGGCCGAGGAAGGACAGCGCGGTCTCGTGCCAGACGGCGTGCGGCACCATCAGCGTGGTCGCCAACGCGAGCCGGGGCAGCACGTGCGGCAGCAGGTGCCGGGTGAGCACCCGGGCCCGGCCCGCCCCGCCGGAGATCGCGGCGTCGACGAACGGCCGGGACCGCAGGCTGAGCAGTTCGGAGCGGACGATCCGGGCGGTGGACAGCCAGTGCGTCAACGCGATGGAGGCGACGACCGCGCCGAGGCTCGGCCGCAGCATCGCCACGATGAAGATGCCCAGCAGCAGGTGCGGCAGGGCGGCGACGGTGTCGACGACCCGCATCAGCACCCGGTCGACGCGCCCGCCGACACTGCCGGCGACCGCGCCGACGAGACCACCGATGACGGTGGCGACCAGCGCGGCGACCACCCCGACGAGCAGCGAGACGCGCAGCCCGTAGAGGCTGCGCATGGCCACGTCCCGGCCCAGGTCGTCGGTGCCGGCCAGGTGCTCGGGCGAGGGCGCGAGCCGGGTCCGGGCGAGGTCGACCGCGCTCTGGTCCAGCGGCCACAGCAGGGGCGCGAGCAGGCAGGCGACGACCGCGACGACGAGCACGGCGGCGGCCACTCCCGCGCCGGGCCGACCGCCCCGCAGCAGGGTGGCCGGCCGGCGCGGCGGCAGGCGTCGGGCGGGCGGGGCGGCCGGCGGTGGGGCGAGGTCAGTCATCGAGGCGTACCCGGGGGTCGGCGGCGGCGTAGCCGAGGTCGGTGGCCAGGTTCGCGGCCAGCACCACGACGGTGGTGGCCAGGGTGGTGGCGGCCAGCAGCGGGAAGTCGGCGCCCAACGCCGCCTCGACGGTGACCGCACCGAGGCCCGGCAGCGAGAAGACGGTCTCCACCAGCACCGCGCCGCCGACGAGTTCGGGCAGGTGGGTGCCGACCAGGGTGAGGAAGGGCAGCAGCGCGGTCCGCAGCGCGTGGCCGAACAGGACGGTACGGCCGGGCAGCCCCCGGGCGCGGGCGGCCAGCACGTGGTCGTCGCGCAGGCTCTCGGCGACGGCGTCCCGGACGAACAGCACGAACCACGGGGCCTGGGAGATCGCCAGCACGGTCACCGGCAGCACCAGGTGCCGGGCCACGTCGGCCGGGTCGGTGCCGGTCGCGGTGATGTCGGTGAGCCCACCGGCGGGCAGCCAGCCCAGGGTGAGGGCGAACACGGCGATCGCGGCCAACCCGATCCAGAACACCGGCATCGACTGCACGGCGTACGCGACGGACCGCAGGGCGCGGTCGAAGACGCCACCGCGCCGGTACGCGGCCAGGGTGCCCAGCAGCACGCTGGCCACCAGGACGAGGGCGAGGGCCAGTCCGACGAGCAGCAGGGTCCAGCCGGCGCGGGCGGCCAGCACGGAGGTGACGGGTTCGTGGCGGCTGGTGGACCAGCCGAGGTCGCCGCGCAGCAGGTTGCCCACCCAGCGGGCGTACTGCACCGGCAGCGGGTCGTCGACTCCCCAGTTCGCGCGGAGCTGCGCGAGGTTCTCCTCGGTGGTGGTGAAGGCCGCCGCGCCCGCGTACTGCTGCGCCGGGTCGATCGGGGAGGCCGCGCCGAGGGCGAACATGCCCATGCTGGTCGCGGCGAGCACCGGTACGGCGACCAGCAGCCGGCGGCGGATCATGACCCCGGCCCCGGCCAGCCGCCGACGGCGGACGGGCGGTGGGGCCGGCGTCGTCACGACGTCTTCTCCCAGGTGTGCACGTTCCACCAGAGGCTGTTGGCGACGTCGTGCTCGTGCGGCTCGACCCGGGGCGTCACCCCGGTCACGGTGTCGCGCACCACGTAGGTGTGTTGCAGGTAGGTGAGGAACACCCACGGCACGTCGGCGGCGAGCTGCTTCTGGAAGGTGGCGTACGCGGCCCGTCGGGCGGCCGGGTCGGCGGTGTCCCGGCCGGCCTGCAGGGCGGCGTCGACGGTGGCGGACCGGTAGGAGCCGGGGTTGAAGAAGCCCTGCCCGGCGAAGGCGGAACCGAACAGCTTGAACGAGACGAAATCCGGGTCGTACGGGGTGCCGTACCCCATGACCAGCGCGTCGGTCCTCATCCGGGGGGTGATCGCGTCCCAGGTGAGACCCTGCGGGGTGACCGCGACACCGATCTTCCTGGCGTCGGCGGTGAACGCCAGGGCCAGTTCCTTGCGCAGGCTGTCGGTGGCCGGGTACATCAGCGTGAACGCGGCCTGCCGCCCGTCCCTGGCGCGGATGCCGTCCCTGCCGGGGGTCCAGCCGGCGGCGTCGAGGATCGCGGCGGCGGCGGGCCGGTCAGCGGCGGGCCGCCCGGTGACCGACGGCTCGGCGAACTCGGAGGTGGGCGGCACCGGGCCGAACGCCGGCTCCCCCGCCCCGCCGAGCACCCCGGTCACCATGGCCTGCCGGTCCACCGCCGCGTGCAACGCCCGGCGGACCGCCAGGTCGCCCAGGACGGGGTTGCCCATGGGCAGCATCACGCCCCGGTAGTCGGCGGTGGGGACCTTACGCACCTGCTGACCGGCCTGGCCGTCGAATCCGGTCGCCAGCTTCGGCGGCAGCTCGGCCGCGTCGAACTCGCCGGCCCGCATCCGCTGCGCGCGGACGTTGTCGTCGGCGACGAACGCCACCACCACGCCCGGGTTCGCCGGTTTGCCGCCCCAGTACCGCTCGTTCGCCGCCAGCACCAGCCGGTCCCCCGGCGTCCACGACGTCATCCGGTACGGGCCGGTGCCGATCGGCCTGCGGTTGAACTCCGCCTTGTTGACGTCCTGCCCCTCGAACGCCTTCGCCGGCACGATGCCCAGCGCCAACCGTTGCCGGAACGGCGCGTAGGGGTGTTTGAGGGTGAAGACCACGGTGGACGGGTCGGGGGCGGTGACGGAGGCGAGCATGTCGAGGTCCGACCGCAGCGTCGAGTCGACCTTCGGGTCCAGCACCGCCTGGTAGGTGAAGACGACGTCCCCGGCGGTGAGCGGGCTGCCGTCGTGGAACAGCACCCCCTCACGCAGGGTCGCGGTGACCGTCCGGCCGTCCGCCGACACCGTCGGCAGTTCCCGCGCCAGGGCCGGCACGAGCTGGTTGCGGGCGTCCCTGGCGACCAGCCCGTCGAAGATCAGCGACGCGCCGTCGGGGCCGTAGTTGAGCACCGGGTTGAGGGTGTCGGGCTCACCCGCCGTGGCCACCACGACCGGGCCGCCTGCGGTGCGGCCGGTCGACGACGGCGTCGGGGACGCGCAGCCGGCGACGACGGCCAGGACGATGCCGAGCAACGCCGGCAGGCGTACGGACCGGGACGTGACGTGCTCCGGGGAGATTCCGTCCGTGCGCTCGGGCCCCACCGGCAGCTCCCTCGGGTCGTGGATCGACGCAGCGGCGGGCACTCGGGCCAGGTGGGATCATCGCAGGCCCGGGTACCCGCCACTGCTGCCACTATCGCGTAATTGCCAGTCTTTGGCAATAAGACCCGCCGCGCGGCACGGCCGCCACACCGACCGGCCCGGAACGGACGGCGGGCCCGGAGCCGGGTGGCTCCGGGCCCTGAGGGCGTCCGTGATCAGGAGATGGCGCAGGTGATGTTGCCGGGCGGCGGGGTGCCGTTGCCGGTGGCGGTGAACCCGAAGGTGGTCGAGCCGTTGGGCGCGAGCGCGCCGTTGTAGGCGGCGTTGCGGACGGTGACGTTGCCGGTGGTGCCGGTGTTGACGCCGTTCCAGACGCTGCTGATCGCCTGGCCGCTGCCCAGGCTCAGGCCCACGGCCCAGCCGGTGATCGCACCGGAGCTGGTGTTGGCCACGGTGACCTCACCCTGGAAACCGCCGGGCCAGCTGTTGACCGCCTTGTAGGTGGCGGTGCAGCCGCCGGGCCCGCTGGTGGGCGGCGGGGTGGTGGGCGGAGGCGTGGTCGGCGGGGCGGTGGTGGGCGGCGGGGTCGTCGGCGGAGCGGTGGTCGGCGGCGGCGTGGTCGGCGGCGTGGTGGACTGGAACTGGCTGAAGAAGCGCCAGATCTCGCCCGAGGTCCAGGTCCGCGAGTCGTTGGGGGTTCCCGACCCGTCGACCGGGCTGGGGGTGTGGTCACCGTCGAACGCGGCCCACTGCACCGGGAAGCCGGAACGGCAGCCCGAGTAGACGGTGGTGATGTGGGTGAAGGTGTTGAGACCCGGCTCGCGCGGGCTCTGCGCGGTGCACCCGTTGTTCCGGACGAACGTGTCGCGCAGCGACCGGCCCATCGAGATGTTCAGCACGCTGTCGTGGGTGCCGTGGATGCCGAAGTACGGCACCGGCTGGGTGCCGCCGCTGCAGCCACTGAGCTGGGCGCCGGACAGCACGGCGACCGCGCGGACGACGGTGGGCCGGGCGCAGGCCACCGCGTAGCTCATCGCGCCGCCGTAGCTCCAGCCCAGCACGAACCGCTGGGTGGTGTCGACGCACAGGTCGTTCTCGACCTGCCGGAGGATGTCGTCGAAGAGGGTCAGGTCCCGGCCGTTGGTGTTGGCCCAGCCGGCGTCGATGCCCTGCGGGGCGACGAAGATCGTGCTGTTGTTGGACAGCGGCAGCAGGCCGTAGTAGCCGGCCGAGGAGACGTTCTGCGCCGAGCCGTTCAACCAGTGGAAGCCGACGACCAGCCGGTACTGGCGGTTGCGGTCGTAGCCGTCCGGAATCCGCAGGATGTAGCTGCGGTTCTGCCCGCTGCTGGTGATCGTGCGCGTCCCGTTGCTCAACGTGGGGGCCTTGCCGCAGCCCGCCGTCGCCGCGAGGGTGCCGTTCGTGGCCGCCTCCGCCGTCGCGGAGAGGCCGCCGTTCAACGCGCCGCCGACGGTCGCCGCGAGCAGGACGGCCGCGGCGGCGATGGTCGGGAGTAGGTGTCTGTGTCTGACCATTGCTTGGCTCCTTGCCATGGGTCTGGTGTCCCGGTGGTGATACGCGGAGTCGACCCGGCGATGGCCGGCGGGGACGGCAGGATGCGGTGGACACCCGCACCCCGTCTCCTCGCCCGGGCGGGGCGACTCGGGTGGGCGGACGCGCCCGTTCGGCGCGGACGGCACGACGGCTCGGTGGAGCGGCCCGGATCTGGTCGTCGACCGGCAGGGCGGCGCGAGGGGATGCCCTCGTGTGCCGCTGCCAACGGACTCCGACGACGGGAAGCGTGCCCTTCGCTCCCGGCCGAAAGATAGCAGGTTATCGATAACATGCTCAACCGGACGGGCAACGTCGACTGCGGGCACATCCTCGACCGACCCGGCGAACACGGGGGCTGACCTGCGCCGGGACGGGCCGACCGTTCCCGGGACCGGCAGCCGTTGCCGAAACTATCGGAGGCACCGGCTCGTAACTTTCTGGAGCCGGCCGGTCGACGGATGTGACCGTTAACGGCAGTGGACAGCCGGGCGCGGGCGACCCGGCTGTCCGCTGCGACACCCGCCGGGTCGGGAGGGACGCCCGACCGGGCGGCGGATCCGGACCGGTGGCCGGACCCCGCCGCACCGGACCCGCCGCCGGCCCGGCTCAGATGCTGGCGAGCGCCTCGGTCGGCGGCAGGGCGGCGGCCCGCATCGACGGGTAGACGCCGGCCACCACCCCCACCACCGCCGCACCGCCCAGCCCGGCCAGCGTCGAGGCGAGCGGGATCACCACCGGCCACTGGTGGTACGCGGCGTAGCCGGCGGTGACGGCCAGCCCGAGCAGCGTCCCGACGACCCCGCCCAGCGACGCCAGGGCCACCGACTCGGTGAGGAACTGGCCACGGATCTGCCCACGGTGGGCACCGAGCGCGCGTCGCAGACCGATCTCGGCCCGCCGTTCCAGCACCGAGATGACCATCGTGTTGGCCACCCCGATCCCACCCACCAGCAGCGCCACCGCGGCCAGGGCCAGAAACAGCGACGAGAAGGCGTTCTCGGTGGCGCGCTTCGCGGCCAGCGCGTCGGAGGGGCGGCTGACCAGCACGTCGGCCGGGCTCTGCGGGTTGACCGTCTCGGGCAGCACCGCCCGGACCTGCTCCACCGCCGGCTCCAACGACCGGACGTAGAGCACCGTGGGATGCCCGTCGAAACCCAGCTCGGACTGCGCGGCCGGCCAGCCGACCAGCACCGACCGGTCGATGTCCGGCAGCAGCGGGACGGCGGCCAGGATACCGACCACGGTGAACCACCGGTCGCCGATCATCACCTGCTGGCCGGGCCCGCCCCCGGCGGGCACGTCGCGTACGCCCAGCCGGGCCGCCGCGACCGCGCCGAGCACCACGGTGGGGAAGCGCGCCGTCGCCGGGGTGAGCCAGCTTCCGTGCTGGACCCGGGCGTTGATGATCGGGAGCAGGTCGAGCTGGCTGGCCAGCACCGTCAGGCCGGAGCCGTCGACGGGGTCGGTACGGTCGGAGCGGCGGACCAGCCGGTGGGTGTTGGCGACCGCGCTGACGCTGGTCACCGGGCCCACCCGCCGGACCATGGCGGTCGACTCCTTCGGCAGCAGCGCCGGTGGGTCCTGGTCGGGCAGCGCCCGCACCTCCAGCATGTTCGTGCCGAGCGCGGACAGTTCCCGCATCAGCTGGGCCTGGCTGGAGGCCGGAATGCCGGTCACCACGATCATCGTGGCGATCCCGATGGCGATACCGAGCGCCGACAGCGCGGCCCGGGTGCGCCGGGTACGGATGCCGAGCAGCCCCAGCCCGAGCAGGTCGGTCACGGCCAGCCGGACCGGCCTGGCGGCCTCGCGGGCCGTACCCGGATGCGCCCGGTGCGGCGTACCCCCGGTGGTGGGTGTGCTCATCGGGGCGTCACCACCCGGCCGGAGTCGGCGACCAGGTGGCCGTCGCGCAGCTCCACCCGGCGGGGCAGGCGGGCGGCGATGTCCCGGTCGTGGGTGATCACGGCGATGGTGGTGCCCTCGGCGTGCAGCCGGTACAGCAGCTCCAGGACGGCCTGGCCGGTACGGGTGTCCAGCGCGCCGGTGGGTTCGTCGGCGAGCAGCAGCGCGGGCTGATGGACCAGGGCGCGGGCGATCGCCACCCGCTGCCGTTCCCCGCCGGAGAGCTGGTGCGGCAGGTGGGTGACGCGGTGCGCCAGGCCGACCCGGTCCAGCGCGGCGAGGGCCAGCGGCCGGCGGTCCCGGCGGGGCACCCCGGCGTAGAGCAGGCCGGTGGCGACGTTCTCGGCGGCGGTGAGCCCGGCGGTGAGGTGGAACTGTTGGAAGACGAAGCCCAGCCAGCGCCCGCGCAGCGCGGACAGCTGCCGGTCGGAGAGCCCGGCGACGTCGAGGCCACCGAGGTGCACCGTGCCGGAGGTCGGCCGGTCCAGCGTGCCCATGATATGCAGCAGCGTCGACTTGCCGGAGCCGGACGGGCCGACGATGGCCAGCATCTCGCCCTCGGTGATGTCGAGCGAGACGCCGGCGAGGGCGGTGACCCCACCCGGGTAGCGCATGGCGGCGTCACGTACGGCCAGCACGGTCACGAGGCGGTCACCACCGCGAGGTCCTCGGTGATCCCGTCGCCGGAGACCTCGACCATGCCCTTGGCGAACATGCCGGTGGTGACGGCGACGAACCGTCCACCGTCGGCCAGTTGCAGCGCGTAGCCGCCCTCGCTGAGCGCCACCAGCGCGCCGACCGGTACGGCGAGGACACCCTCCCGGGTCTCGCCGGCCAGGTCGACCTGCACGTCGGCGGCGTCGATCCCTTTCAGGTCGTCGTCCACGGTCACCGTGACGGCCCGCTTCGGCGTGGCGGTCGGGCCGGCGTTGTCATCCTGGGTGACGGCGGTGGCGACCGCCGAGACGGTGCCGTCGACGGTCTTGTCGCCCGGCAGCGTCACCGTCACCCGGTCGCCCCGCTGGATGGTGCCGGCCTCGGCCGCCTCGGCCTGGACGGTGATCACCTTCGCGGTCGGGGTGACGGTCAACAGCGGCGTCTCGGCGGGGTCCCCGCGCAGCGCGGTGACGGCGTCGACCCGGACCGCGCCGGGCAGCACCGCCACGTCGCCGACGGCGATCCGGCCGGTCACCGGCAGTTCGGTGTCCTGCTGCCAGCGTTTGATGGCCCGCATCAGCGAGCCGGTCAGCACCCCCTCGCCCTTGCGGACGACGACCCGGGCCGGGGCGGCGGCCGTCGGCGTGGGTGCCGCCGCGCCCTGCCCGGAGGTGCCCCTGTCCTGCTCCGGTGCCGCCTGCTGACCGGTGGGCGGGGCGGAGGTGGCGGGCTTCACCGGTCGGGAGACCTTCTCCCCCGGTACGGGCTGGTAGCCGATCTCGTACCCCAACGCCTTGAGGTTGGTGGCGACGACCCGCACGTCGCGGCCGACCGTGCCGGGTTCGGCCAGGTCGCGGTAGAGCGGCAGGCCGCCGTAGAACAGCGGCACCGGCCGGTCGTCGATCCGGTAGAGCTGCTTGCCCCGGGTGACCGTCGCGCCGGCCGGCGGCAGCCAGGTGACCGTCCCGCTGCGGCCGCCCTTCACCGGTTCCGCCCGCCCGTACCCGAGGGTGCCGGTCAGCGACACGGTGGTGGCGAGGTCGGTCCGTACGACGGTGGTGGTCTGCACCGGGACCGGCGGGTTCCCGCCGGCCGTGGCCGGAGCACGGTGGACGGACCAGACGATCCCACTGGCGACGACCGCCACCACCAGGGTCAGCACGGCCGGGACGACGACGCGTCGACCGGTACGGCGCGGTGGGCTCTGCGCTGGTGACTGTTCTGTTGACACACCGCGAGCATGGCGACGGTTCTTCAGAAACCTGTCAGGTCCGCCGAATCCACACGGGTTCCTGACATCACGCCCCGACCGTGGGCAGCATGTCGCACACGTTCCTCACCATGGTCCGCTTCGCCGTACCGGCACTGGTGGTCGGTTGCCTGCTCGCCGGTTGTTCCGCCGCCCCGACCGACGACCGGGTCGACGGCTCACGGGTGGCCTCGGTGCAGAGCCCCACCACAGGCGCCACCGGTCGCGCCGACGTCGAGGACCGGCGTCCGCTGATCCCCCTCGACGCCACCAACGACGAGATCGAGGCCCTGCGGGCGGCCTGGGGACGGTGTGTGGCGAAGGAGGGCGGCCCCGGCTACGAGGACGGCCGCAGCGTGATCTGGAAGGAGAGCCAGAACGACCCGAAGGCGAAGCGGGTCCGGGCGGCGTGCCGGTCGACGGAGCCGGAGTTCTTCGAGGAGCGTCAGAAGCGTACGGACAACGCGGCGTTCCGCGACAACCAGCGCGAGTGGTACCAGTGCGCCAAGAAGGCCGGTTACCGGTTGACCACGCCGGACGAGGACGGCGAGTTCGGGATCACCGAGGTCGGCCCGAACGGTGACTTCCAGTCGCCCAAGATGACGGCGTGCCGGCTGGAGGCGTTCAGTAGGTGACCGGGGCGTCGGGCGGCCTACCAGCAGGATATCCACCGTTCGGCTGGTAATCGACAGCCCGTTCGGGTAGCGTCGGTCCAACAAATGGACTACATGACGCGGTGACCGTGCCCGTGATCGTGACCCTGCGACAGCGCGCAGCCCGTCCGCGTGCTCCGGCGTCAGTCGATGTGTCGCCTCCGATCAGCGGGCACCTGCGGAAGGTCCAGCATGCTCAGCACCTCCGAACCGACCCTCGACCCGACCAGCACCGCCGACGACCTGGTGGCCACGATGGCCGCCCTACCGGCCGACGATCCGCGTCGCCCGGCGCTGCGGGCCCGGGCCATCGAGGCGTGGCTGCCGCTCGCCCGGCACCTGGCCCGCCGCTACACCGGACGCGGCGTCCAGGACGACGACCTCACCCAGACCGCGGCGGTCGGGCTGATCAAGGCGGTCGACCACTTCGACCCGGCCCGGGGCGTCGCCTTCACCGGGTACGCCATCCCCACCGTCATCGGTGAGATCAAGCGGTACTTCCGGGACCGCACCTGGTCGGTGCGGGTTCCCCGCCGGCTCCAGGAGCTGCGCCTGGCGATCAGCGAGGCGAACGGCACCCTCGCCCACACGTTGGGGCGCTCGCCGACCGTCGCCGACATCGCCGGCTACCTCGACCTGTCCGAGGAGACCATCCTGGAGGGTCTGGAGGGGGCCCGCGCCTACCGGGCGACCTCGCTGTCCACCCCCATCGGCACCGACGGCGGCATGAAACTCGCCGACACCCTCGGCGCCGAGGACCACGACCTCGAACTCGTCGAGATCCACGTCGCCCTCGGCCCCGCCCTCGCCGCCCTGCCGGAACGCGAACGCCTGATCCTGACCCTGCGGTTCCACGGCAACCTGACCCAGTCGGAGATCGCCGACCGGGTCGGCATCTCCCAGATGCACGTCTCCCGGCTGATCACCCGGGCGCTGGCCACCCTGCGCGGCCGGCTCGCCGCCGGGTGAGTACGGCGGGCGACCACGGGTAATCCGCGCCATGGCGCGCTACACGAAACCCGAGCTGCGCGAGCAGCTCAAGGAGGAGATCCGGGCCGGCGACCGGGGCGGACGACCGGGGCAGTGGTCGGCGCGCAAGTCGCAACTGCTGACCCGCGAGTACCAGCAGCGCGGCGGCGGCTACCAGGGCCCGAGGGACGAGCGGCAGCAGTCCCTGCGCCGCTGGGGCGACCAGAAGTGGCGGACCAGGCAGGGCACCACCCGGGCCCGGCACGACGGTGAGACCGACAGGTACCTGCCCGACAAGGCGTGGAAGCAGCTCTCCCCGCAGCAGCAACGGGCCACCGACGCGCGCAAGCGCCGGGCGTCGGCCTCCGGCCGGCAGTACGTGGCCAACACCGGCCCGGCCAGACGCGCACGCCGCAACGTCACCTCGGGTGCTTCGCTGACCGAACTGACCGTGGCCGAGGCGACGAAGCACGTCCGCGATCTCGACACCGCCCAGCTGCGGGCCGCCCTGCGGGCCGAACGCCGGGGCAAGGGCCGTAGGACGCTGATCAGTCGGCTGGAGTCCGCGCTGGCCCGCCGCTGACCGGACCGGGTGGCGTGGTCCGGCCACGTCGGTGGGGCCACCGCCCGTACGGCGGACCGGGGCGGGACCGCCACCGCCCGGTCGCCGGGCCGGTCGCTCGTGAGGCGGCCGGCACCGGGAGTGCATATGCTCGACGCGTGGAGGACAGCGAGCAGATCGTGCTGGCCGAGATGCTGCAGTCGGCCGAGGACGCCGCGCCGGTCGAGGCGGTCGAGGCGGTCACCGGGGCGATCGCCACGGCGTTGAACGCACTCGGCGTCTCCCTGCTGATCGCCGACCTCAGCGGCCGGGCCCTGGTCCGGCTGACCCATCAGCCGGGTGTCGCCGGGCCGGGTCGCCTCCAGGGCGAGGAACTCGCCGAGGTGCTGCCCTTCGACGGCGGCCCCTACGAGCAGGCGGTCCGCCACCAGGTCCCCCGGGTGCTAGTCGGCGACGGCCGGTGGACGCTGCTCGCCCCGGTCACCGAACGCGGCGAGGTCATCGGTCTACTGGAGATCGACCTGCCCGACGAGCCGGACACCGAGGTGATCGACCGGGTCGCCCGTACGGCGCACGCGCTGGCGTTCGTGGTGATCGCCAACCGGCGGCACACCGACCTGTTCGAGTGGGGGCAGCGCAGCACCCCGTTCACCCTCTCCGCCGAGATCCAGCGTCGGCTGCTGCCCGCCTCGTTCACCTGCGAGGCCGGGGCGTTCGCCCTGTCCGGCTGGTTGGAACCGGCCGCCAGCGTCGGCGGGGACACCTTCGACTACAGCGTGGCCCGGGACGTGCTGCACGTCAGCGTCACCGACGCGATGGGGCACGGGGTCGCCAGCGCGCTGACCGCCACCCTGGGGGTGGGCAGCCTGCGCAACACCCGCCGCCGGGGGATGGGCCTCACCGGTCAGGCCGACGAGGCCAACCGCGCCATCGCCGCACACGCCAACGTCCGTGGCGCGTACGTGACGGCGGTGCTGGGCCGCATCGAGTTGTCCACCGGGCGCTGCGAGCTGCTCAACGCCGGGCACGTCCCGCCGATGCTGGTCCGCGACGGCCGGACCACGGTGCTGGAGCTGCCCGGCAACTTTCCGCTGGGCATGTTCCCCGAGGCGGGGTTCCGCAGCGGGGAGGTCGTCCTGCGGCCCGGTGACCGGCTGGTCGTGGTGACCGACGGGATGCGCGAACGCAACGCCGCCGATCTCGACCTGCCCGCCGCCCTGCACGACATCGCGTCTTTGCACCCCCGCGAGGCGGTCCGGGCACTGTCGGACGCGGTGCTGGCCACCGCCGGCCCCGAGCTGGCCGACGACGCCACCCTGATGATCATCGACTGGTACGGCGGCCACGGACCGCGCCGCAGCACCGCCGGTGCGGACACCGACCGGGCCAGCGCTCCGTCTTCCCGGTGAGGACGTTCACGCCGCCCGGGCCGCCGCCTCGGCGTCGCGCACCGTGTCGAAGACGGCGACGACCTGGTCGACCCCGGTGATCGACAACACCGTACGGACCGGCCGGCGTACCCCGGCCAACCCCAGCCAGCCGTTGCGTTCCCGCAGCTCACGGTAGGCGACCACCAGCGCGCCGAGGCCGCTGGAGTCCATGAAGCCGACGCCGGTCAGGTCGACCACCACCACCCGGGTGCCGCCCTCGATCACCTCGCGCAACCGTTCCCGCAGTTGGGGGGTGGTGCTCATGTCGAGGTCGCCGACGACTTCGACCACCGTGCCGGCCCCCTCCTGGCGGGTCGACAGCGTGAATTCCACCTGAGCCCCCTTCGTCACGTCCGGTGCGCGGTACGTCGTACCCACGGTGCCAGAAACCGAACCCAAGCGCTCGCAGACGTCCACCCGGTGTCCCGGTGTGTCCGGGCGCGGAGGGCGACTCGACGAGTGGCGCAAGGACCGGGGTGGCGCGTCCTACGACTGTCGTGACCTGCGTGAGCGCGCGGGAGCAATTGCGTACGGCTTGCCACGCAAACGCGTACATAACTCACATGGACGTCTTGACCAGCACCGCACGGTCGGTACGGTCCTTACTCACGCGACGCGTTTCTCCCGATGTGGACGTCGCGGCTGGTCTTCGATCGGAAGGCGACACATGACAACTCCCCCAACCACCAGGGCACGC
Source organism: Micromonospora sp. (assembly GCF_048594385.1). Classification (NCBI taxonomy): domain Bacteria; kingdom Bacillati; phylum Actinomycetota; class Actinomycetes; order Micromonosporales; family Micromonosporaceae; genus Micromonospora; species Micromonospora sp. Next base: position 20,769 of record NZ_JBMDWU010000136.1, read on the forward strand.
CGGGGTCGACGGACCCTCGGCCTGATAACCGCGGGGCTGCTGCTGGCCGGTGCGCTCCCCGGCACCGCGTCGGCGGCGGACCCCGATCCGCGCGTCGGCCTCGGCGGCGGCTGGCTCGACGCACAGTCCGCGATCAGCAACCTGGAACACGTCGCGCACCGCGACAAGCCCGCCGGGTTCGTCGACCCGACGAACCCGGGCAACGGCGGGTACTACAACTCGGATCTCGCCTTCGGCGGCCGGTACGCCTTCCAGGGCAACTACAACGGGTTCACCATCGTCGACATCGCCGACCCGGCCGAGCCGACGCTGGTCACCAGCGTCGTGTGCCCCGGCGGGCAGGGTGACCTCTCGGTGCAGGGCAACCTGCTGTTCATGTCGGTCGAGGAGAGCCGGGGTCGGGTCGACTGCGGCACCAACCCCAACGTCGGCACCCGGTTCCAGGGGGTGCGGGTCTTCGACATCAGCGACGTCCGCAGCCCGGTGCAGGTGGCCGCCGTCCAGCTCTGCCGTGGCTCGCACACGCACTCCGTGGTGACCGACCCCCGCGACGCCGACAACGTCTACGTCTACGTCTCCGGCACCACCTCGGTCCGCCCGGCGACCACGATGGAGGGTTGCAACAACAACGCCGCCGACGGGGAGAACCCGTCGCGGTGGCGGATCGACGTCATCAAGGTGCCGGTGGCCGCGCCGCAGGACGCCGCCGTGGTCAACCAGCCGAGGCTGTTCCAGGACCCGGTCACCGATCGGGTCGATGGCCTCCAGAACGGCCCGGTCACGCCCCGGCACCCGTCCGGGTCGACCTGGTCGCCGACGCCGAACACCAACGCCTGCCACGACATCACCGCGTACCCGGAGATCGGGCTCGCGGCCGGCGCGTGCCAGGGCAACGGCATTCTGATCGACATCTCGGACCCGGCGAACCCGAAGCGGATCGACGAGGTCGCCGACCCGAACTTCGCGTACTGGCACTCGGCGACGTTCAACAACGACGGCACCAAGGTGATCTTCACCGACGAGTGGGGCGGTGGCAGCGGCGCACGCTGCCGCGACACCGACCAGCCACAGTGGGGCGCCAACGCCATCTTCGACATCGTCGACAGGAAGATGACCTTCGCCAGCTACTACAAGCTGCCGGTGCCGCAGTCGCTGCAGGAGAACTGCGTCGCGCACAACGGCTCGCTGATCCCGGTGCCCGGCCGCGACGTCATGATGCAGGCCTGGTACCAGGGTGGCATCTCGGTGTTCGACTTCACCGACTCGAAGAACCCGCGCGAGATCGCGTACTTCGACCGGGGCCCGGTCAACCCGAACGCACTCGTGCTGGGCGGCTTCTGGTCGGCGTACTGGTACAACGGCAACCTGTACGGAAACGAGATCGCCCGCGGCTTCGACGTGTTCGCACTGAAGCCCAGCGCCCACCTGTCGGCGGCCGAGATCGAGGCCGCCACCCAGGTGAAGCTGGCCGGGTTCAACGCCCAGGGGCAGCCGAAGATCAGTTGGACGCCGAGCTTCGCGCTCGTCCGCGCGTACCACGACCAGGGGGTACGGGCCGGCGCGATCGACCCGGCGTTGAGCGCGGAGGTCGACACGACCCTGAGCCGGGCCAGCGGGTTCGCCGCCGAGGGCAGGCGGTTCGCCGCCGAGGCGCAACTGCGCACGCTCGCCGACCGGCTGGACGCCGCAGCGTACGGGACGCTCCGCCAGGCCGTGGTGGACCTCGCGGACACCTTCAACCCCCGGGTCTCCGCCACGGTGGGCCCGGCCGAGCCGACCGGTAACAACGGTTGGTACACCGGTGCCGTCACGCTCACCCTGACCGGCCTGATCCCCGGCATGTGGACCGGCCAGTACTCCGTCGACGACGGCGTGACCTGGGTGGACGTGCCGGCCAGCGGCGTCGCCACGATCAGTGCCGAGGTCAGGGGTTCGGTGCGGTACCGGGCGGTCGACGCGGCCGGCAACACCTCCCGGCAGGGCAGCCAGTGGCTCAAGATCGACCGGACCGCTCCCGAGGTGCAGGTGTCCGGGCTGACCGACGGCACGGCGTACGGTGACTCCGGCACGGTGACGGTGGACTGGACGGTCACCGACACCGGCTCCGGGCCCGGCATCAACCCGGACAGCGCGCTGCTGGACGGCAAGCGGGTCGCCCGGGGGGCGACGGTCACCCTGTCCGGCCTCCCGCTGGGCAGCCACACCCTGACGGTGACCGCGAAGGACAAGGCCGGTAACACCACCAACCGGTCCGTCACGTTCACCACCACGACGTCCTTCGCCGACCTGCAGGCCCTCGTCGACGGTTACCGGTCCGCCGGCACCGTCAGCGCGGGCAACGCCGACAAGCTGACCACCAGCCTCGGCAAGGCCGGCGCGGCGGCCGGTAGCGGCCAGCCGGCGGAGGCGGTCACCCAGCTGACCGCCTTCCTCGACCAGGCCCGCGCGCTCAACGCCATCGGGGCGCGCAACCTGCTGGTCCGCGACGCCCAGGCGCTGATCGACCAGTTCGACAGGTGACCCGCCCGGCCCGACCGGGCCGACGGACCGCCTGAACCCGGGGCCTGCCCAGTGATGCTGGGCAGGCCCCGGCCGTTCCGGCACGGGCCGGCGACGGGGGCTGGACCGGCGACCGGGCCGGCGGGCCCTGGCCGGCGACCGGGCAGGGGCCGGCGGGCCCTGGTCGGCGACCGGGCACGGGCCGGCGACCGGGTCAGCCGAGCTTGGCCAGCATCTGCTGCATGCGCTGGATCTCGATGCCCTGGTCGGCGTTGACCTCCCGGGCGAACTGGTCGCTCGCCGGTTCCAGGCCACCGCCGGCGGCGTACAACTGCTCCACCATGGTCAGTGCGCCCTGGTGGTGGCGGATCATCGCGGTGAGGAAGAGCCTGTCGAACTCCGTACCGCGGGCCTGCTTGAGCTGGTCGAACTGGGCGGCGGTGAGCATCCCCGGCATGAGCGCGTCGTGTGCCGCCCCGTCGTGGCCGCCGGCGGCCGGCACGTTGCGCTCGGCGAGCCAGGCGCGCATCCGTGCCATCTCGTCGCCCTGCGACACCTCGATCCGCTTGGCCAGCAGCGTCACGTCCGGGCTGGTGGTGCGCCCGGCCAGCAGCGCGGTCATCGCCAGGGCCTGGGTGTGGTGGGGGATCATGCCCTGCACGAACCGGCTGTCGGCGGCGGTGAACCCGGGCGGTGAGACCTGCGACAGGTCGGTGCCGGACAGTTGCCGGCCCGGCTGCCCGGGTGCGCCGGGCTGCACCACCCGCGACGTCGGCGGTTGGTACGCCGGGTCGTCCCGGCCGGCCCAGACGGCGACGCCCACCGCCGTGCCGAGGACGGCCGTGGCGACCACACCGGAAACGACCACGCGACGGGGCAGCGGCACGGTTCACCTACCAGTCCTGGCTTGAGCTGCGCGGATTCCATGGGCATAGTGCCTCACCCCCGACCCCGGCGACCAGCCCACGAGCCGGTGGATTCGACCCACCTCCGGTCGACTTTTGCACAAGCATCGAAAAGTTTCACCGAATCGATCCAAAGTGCTAGTGTCTGCGATCAATCTTCGGTGTGATGCGTTCCATACCGAACCGCCAACGGGAGAAAGTGGCGCGGTCCCCCGGCCGGGCCCACCACCACTGGAGGCACCATGACCACCCCGCACCGGCGGCGCAGATCCGCGCTCGTGGCCGCCGGCACCGCCCTGGCGACCGCGCTCGCCACCGGGTCCGTCGCCCCGGCCACCGCCGCCCCCGCCGCCGACCTGCCACCCCAGGAACCCGGCGTCACTCTGCGCACGTACGACATGGGCACCCCGCTGTCGGCGCTGTGCACCCTCAAGCCCGCCCAGACGCCGAACGTCGACAAGCTGATGCCGCAGGTCAACTGGAGCAGCACCGACGACTTCGGGCTCGCCGACCGGTTCGTCAGCCACGTCACCGGCAACCTCGCCGCACCCGTCGACGGCGCCTACGCCTTCCGCCTCACCAGCGACGACGGCTCCCGACTGAGCATCGGCGACACGGTCGTCGTCGACCACGACGGACTGCACGGGGAAACCGCCAAGGAGGGGTCGGCCACCCTCACCGCCGGCCGGCACCCGCTGCGCATCGAGCACTTCGACGACGGCGGCGGCCAGGTGCTCCGGCTGGAATGGCGTCCGCCCGGCAGCAACGACTTCACCCTCGTGCCGAACTCCGCGCTGAGCACCGACGCCGGGGTGGTCCGGGTCACCGCGCCGGGCTGGAAGTACTGCGAGGGGGCCACCGACTCGGCCGGCGACGGCCTGCCGCTCGACCGGGTACACCCCGGCTACACCCTCACCGACCTGCGCCCCGACGGGTTCCGGCCGCAGGTCACCGGGATGGCGTTCCGGCCCGACGGCGCGCTGGTGCTGAGCACCTGGGGCGGCACCGACAACGCCACCGGCGAGGTCTGGGTGGCCACGGGCGCGACCGGCGCGACCGGCCCCGACCAGGTCACCTACCGCCGGTTCGCCGACGGGCTGCGCGAGCCGCAGGGCGTCGCCGTGGTCGACGGCACCGTCTACGTCAGCCAGAAGCACGAACTGACCGCGCTGCGCGACACCGACGGCGACGGCGTCGCCGACGACCGGCGTACGGTCGCCACCTGGCCGTGGGGCGGCAACTTCCACGAGTTCGCGTTCGGCCTGCTCTACCGGGACGGGTTCTTCCACCTCAACCTGTCGGTCGCGATCAACCAGGGCGGGGCCACCACCGTGCCGCAGCCCGCGCCGAACCGGGGCACCTCGATCAGGGTCAACGCCCGGACCGGCAAGATCACGTACGTGGCCGGCGGGCTGCGCACCCCGAACGGGATCGGCTGGGGGCCGCGCGGCGAGGTGCTCGTCACCGACAACCAGGGCGGCTGGCTGCCCGCGTCCAAGCTGGTCCAGATCCAGCAGGGGGCGTTCTTCAACCACTACACCACCCCCGACGGGCCGTACGACGACAAGCCGGTGACCCGGCCGATCGTCTGGCTCCCGCAGAACGAGATCGGCAACTCCCCGTCCAGCCCGGTGCTGTTGACGCAGGGCCCGTACGCCGGGCAACTCGTCGTCGGCGACGTCACCTACGGCGGCCTGCAACGGGTGTACCTCGACGAGGTAGAGGGGCAGTACCAGGGGGCGGTGTTCCGGCACACGCAGGGCCTGGAGGCCGGCGTCAACGAGGTCACCCTCGGCCCCGACGGGGCGCTCTACACCGGTGGCGTCGGAGCCGGCGGCAACTGGGGTCAGGAGGGCAAACTCAGCTACGGCCTCCAGAAACTCACCCCCAACGGCACCTCGACCTTCGAGGTCAAGCAGATGCGGGCCACCGCCAACGGATTCGACCTGGAGTACACCGAGCCGGTCTCGGCCGAGACCGCCGCCCGGCTCGCCGAGGCGTACCAGGTGACGCAGTGGCGCTACGGGGCGACCAGCCAGTACGGCGGCCCCAAGCTCGACCTGGAGAAACTCACCGTGACCCGGGCGGTGCTGGCGGCCAACGGGCGCACCGTCCGACTGCGGATTCCGGGCCTGAAGGAGAACCGGGTGGTGCACGTCCGCTCGCCGCGCCCGTTCTCCGCCGCCGACGGTGAGCAGCTGTGGAACACCGAGGCGTGGTACACGCTCAACGAGATCCCCGGCCGGGTAGCCCAGCCGCAGACCTTCTTCGAGGCCGAGGAGGGTCGTACCGTCGGCGTCGGCATGGCCACCGACCACGCCGCCTACTCCGGTGCCGGCTTCGCCGCCGGATTCGCCGACGACGGCGCGTCGACCCGGATCTCCGTCGACGTCCCCGAGGCCGGCAACCACGACCTGGCGATGCGCTACAGCAACGGCCCCAACCCGTTCTCCGGCCCGAAACAGCTCAGCCTGTACGTCAACGGCAAGCGGATCGGGCAGACCGTCTTCCCGTCCACCGTCACCTGGGAGGAGTGGGGCACCGTCACCAGCAGGGCGCACCTGCGGCGCGGGCGCAACATCGTCGAGTACCGCAAGGAGAGCGCCGACTCCGGGCACGTCAACCTCGACGTGCTCGCCGTCCGGCCGCGCGGGGAACGGATCACCCTGTTCGACGGCGGTGACCTCACCGAGTGGCAGCACACCGACGGACGCGAACCGGAGTGGACACTCGCCGGCAACACCATGACCGTACGCGGCGGCGACCTGCGTACCGTGCAGGCGTTCGGCGACTTCCGGCTGCACGTCGAGTTCAACCTGCCGCTCTACCCGCCGGAGGTGACCGGCCAGCAGCGGGCCAACAGCGGCGTCTACCTCCAGGACCGCTACGAGATCCAGGTGCTCGACTCGTTCGGCATCGACCCGCCACAGAACAACGACGCCGCCGCCATCTACACCCAGAAGGCGCCCGACGTGAACGCGGCCCGCCCGCCGCAGACCTGGCAGACGTACGACATCGAGTACCGCCAGGCCCGCTACGACGCGGCCGGCGTCAAGGTGGCGAACCCCCGAGTCACCGTGGTGTGGAACGGCGTCACCGTGCACGACGACGTGGAGATCCTCGGCCCGACCGGCGGCAGCCGGCCGGAGGGTCCGGCGGCCGGCGCGATCCGGCTCCAGGACCACGGCAACCCGGTCCAGTACCGCAGCATCTGGATCAAGCCGCTGGACGGGTGATCCCGCCGCCGGCAGGGATACGGCCGGGACCGCCGTGGCGGTCCCGGCCGCTTCGCGTCGCGGGTCGGCCGGCCGTCACCGTGCGTGGACCGCCCGAAGCTGCCGGGAGCCCCGCGTCGACGGTACCGTCCTGATCGGACAGTAGGAGAGGACGACCGAAGGGGCGAGCCATGACGTCGGCGTGGCCACCCGCTCCCATCGGGATCGATGCCGACCGCTGGGTGACCCGGTCGGGCTGCCACACGGTGCTCGTCGTGACCCACACCCTCGCGAGCTGCCACCGGTTGCTCGACGTCATCGGGTACGTCGAGAGCGACCCCCGGGTGCAGGTGGTCTTCACCATCGCCCCGGACGTCTTCAACCACCGGGTGGAACAGCTCCTCGACGGGCTCGGCGCGCTCGTCCTGCCCTGGCAGCAGGCCGTCCGGGAACGCTTCGACCTCGGCCTCGCCGCCGCCCACGGCGGACTGCACCAACTCCACGCGCCCCTGCTGCTGCTGGCCCACGGAGCCGGGCGCAGCAAGCGGGTGCGTTCCGGCCCGACCGCTGGACCGGCACCCGCCGACCGCCCCGTCTACGGTCTCGACGCGCAACGGCTCACCCACGACGGACGGGTGCTCCCGGCGGCTCTCGCCCTCTCCCACGATTACGAGGTGGAGGTGCTGCGACGGCAGTGCCCGCAGGCGCTCGGGACGGCGGTGGTCGTCGGTGACCCCTGCGTCGACCGGCTCGTCGCCAGCCTGCCCCGCCGCCCGGACTACCGGCGGGCCATGGGGCTGGACGAAAACCAGGAACTCGTGGTGGTCGCCTCCACCTGGGGCCCGGACGGCAGCTTCGGACGTTGGCCCGACCTGCTACCGCAGGTGATGGCACAGCTCCCGGCCGAGCGCTACCGGGTCGCCGCGCTGCTGCACCCGGCGATCTGGGCCGCCCACGGGCACCGCCAGATCCGCGCCTGGCTCCGGAGCTGCCTCGACGCCGGGCTGCTGCTGCCCGGACCGACCGAGGACTGGCGGGCCCCGGTGGTCGCCGCCGACCACGTCATCGGTGACCACGGCTCCGTCACCGCCTACGCCGCCGCCGTCGGACGTCGGACCCTGGTGCTCCCCGCCCCGGGGCCGACGCCCGCCCCCGGTACGCCGCAACATCTGCTCGCCCTCCACGCGCCCCGGCTGGACCCGCACCGGCCGCTGCTGCCCCAGCTCGCTCTCACCGGCGGGATCGACCCGGCAGCGGTGCTGGGCGCGTTGACCGCCCGCCCGGGCGACGCCGCGATGCTGCTACGGCGCACCATGTACCGCCTGCTCCAGCTCACCGAGCCCGACCGGCCCCAGCGGACCGACCCGGTGCCGGTGCCCCGCCCGAGCGACCGGGACACCGACCCGGCCGGGTGACCCCGTCGTCCGGTTGCCGGGCCAGCCGGCCACCGCCCCACGCCACGGCCGCTCACCCCTCCCGCGCCGGGTCCCCGGGCAGCTGGGGCAGTGGGGTACGCGGCGGACGCCACTCCAGCAGCAGCGACGTCGCGTCGTCGTCGAGCTGCCCCTCCTGGTAGGCAACCACCGCGCGCACCAACCGGCGCATCGTCTCCGGGGTGGCCAACTGGTCGTTGAGGGCCCGGTTGACGAAGTCGACGAGCCGCTTCAACCCGAACCGCTCCCCGTCGCCGCCCCGCGCGTCGGTGATGCCGTCGGTGTAGGCGAGGATGCGGTCCCCGGGGTGCAGCTCCTCCTCGTACACCTCGGGGCGCTGGGTCGTCAGGTGGCCCAGGCCGAGCGGGAGCGCGGTCGGGCCCGGCAGCTCCCGGATCGCCTTGCCGTCGCGCAGCAGCAGTGCGCCCGGGTGACCGGCGTTGATCACCCGGAGCCGGCCGGTGCTCGGCTCCAGCTCGATGAGGAGCGCCGTGGCGAACATGTGCGGGTGCTCCGAACGTACCCATTTGTCGATGCTGAGGGCCGTGTCGACCAGGTCGAGGCCGCACCGGCGGGCGTTGCGGTAGGCGCTGACCACCAGTGAGGCCAGGGTGCTCGCCCGGATGCCGTGCCCGCAGGTGTCGAACAGCCCGACGCTGAGCACATCGCCGTTGAGCGCGTAGTCGAAGATGTCGCCGCCGACGTCGTAGCACGGTTCGAGGATGGTGGTGAGCACCATCTCGTCGGTGGCGAAGGTCAACGGCGGCAGCAGACCCCAGACGATCTCGGCGGCGACCTGCATCGGCAGCCGCCGCCGCAGCCGCTCGACGACGTCGCCGTACGGCCGACGGTTCACCACCAGTTGACCGACGCAGGTCGCCAGCTCCCAGGCCGGCCCCTCGATGGCACGCTCCCCGGCAGCCGGCGAGACGATCTCCAGCACGCCCATCCGCTCGCACCCGACGAGCAGCGGCACCCAGACCCGGTCCGGGCTGTCGGCGGCGCGTTGCACGTCGAGAGCGGTGAAGGCCCGGCCGGCCAGGGTCGTCTCGATCGACAACTCACCCCGGTCGAGACCGGCACCGAGCAACGGTACGAGACTGGCCTGCTGGTAGTCCGCCAGGTAGATCACGATCTCGGTGGCGTCCATGGCTGGCGCGACCTGGTTCACCAGCATCGGCAGGTCGTCCGGCCCACCGCGGGGTGCGGCGAGTTGGAGCCAACGCACCGCGTCACCCGCGTCGAGCAACCTGAACCTCCCCCACGTCTCCCCCACCGTAGGAGGCGCACGGGAAACCCGCCACCACCTGATTCGGGGGCACGGCGGACAGGAAGAATGACGGTGGCGGACATCTCCGTTCCGCGCGAACCGAGGAGGCAGGGTCGTGGTCGTCGCAGGGCTCGTCCTGGCCGGCATCGCCGGCCTCATCCACGTCTACATCTTCTACCTGGAGTCGGTCGTCTGGACCACCGCCCGCGCCCGCGCGGTCTTCGGCACCAGCCGCGAGGAGGCGGAGGCGACCCGGCAGCTCGCCTTCAACCAGGGCTTCTACAACCTCTTCCTGGCGGTTGCGATCGTCGTCGGCATCGTCGCCTACGCCGTGGGCGCGCACACCGTCGGCGCGACCCTGGTCTTCGTCGGCGCCGGGTCGATGGTCGCCGCCGGGCTGGTGCTGCTGGTCTCGGCACCGTCGAAGGCCAGCGCCGCACTCAAGCAGCTCGTCCCCCCGCTCCTCGCCGTCGTCGCCCTGGCGATCGGCCTCAGCCTCGGATAGGGGACAGCGACGCTCGGTGATGTCTTCGTACGATGCTGCCTTCGCTACGGCTGACAGGAGCTTTCCATGTCCCCTGCACGCCCACGGTGGGCCGCCGCCGTCCTCGGCGGCGTCGCCCTCCTGATCACCGGCTGCGGTGGGAGCGATCCGGCGGCACCTTCTCCGTCGAGTGGGACGCCGACGACCGTGACCAGCACCACCCCGGCCGCCTCGACCCCGACCACCGCCGCACCGGACCTGCCGACGTTGCAGAAGCAGGCGACCGCCGCGCTGATCGCCCCGGGTGGCCTGGTGGCCGTCGGAGGTGCGCGTAAGCCTTCGGAAGACGAGAAGGAGACCTTCTGGGTGACCGACGTGTGCGACCGGAACATCGCGGCCAACGCCGGCCCGGTGCACGCCAGCCACTCCCGCACCTGGTCTACCGACGGTCTGTGGGTGCGTAACACGACCCACGCCTACACCGTCCCCGGCACGGCCGTGCTGGCCCAGGTGAAGGAGGCCGTCGGCAGTTGCAAGAAGTACAAGTCGCAGGACGAGTCGATCGCCATTTTCGGGCCGGCGACCCTGCCGCGCTACCCGGGTACCGAGGCCCGCTACGGGTACTGCTACCGCACGGAGCGGGCCAGTGGGACGGACTTCGTCGCCTGCGACGCCTTCCTCGCCCGGGGCAACCTGGTGTCGTCCGTGATGGTGATCCGGGGGGCGAGCCGCAAGAGCAACACCGACGGTCTGGTGGTCGTCGGGGCGGTGGCGGCCGAGGCACTCGGCCGGGGCGCGGCCTGAGAGCGGCGCGGCCGTTCAGGGGCGGTAGCGGTAGCCCATGCCCGGCTCGGTGATCAGGTGCCGGGGCCGGGCCGGGTCGTCCTCCAGCTTGCGCCGCAACTGCGCCAGGTACTGCCGCAGGTAGTTGGTCTCCTGCTGGTATTCCGGCCCCCACACCTCGTGCAGGAGCTGACGTTGGCTGATCAGCTTCCCGGGGTGGCGCAGCAGCCGTTCCAGCACCGCCCACTGGGTGGGGGTGAGCCGGATCTCGGTGCCGTCGTCCCGGGTGACGGTGCGGGTGGCGAGGTCGACGGTGTGCCGGCCCACCCGGGCGGTGGCCGTCGCGTCGACGGGTGAGCTGGCGAGGCGGCGGGTGACGGCGCGGATGCGGGCGAGGAGTTCGTCCACCCCGAACGGCTTGGTGACGTAGTCGTCGGCACCGGCGTCGAGGGCGGCGACCTTGTCCGCGCTGCCGGCCCGCCCGGAGAGCACGATGACCGGGATCGTGGTCCAGCCACGCAGGCCCCGGATGACCTCCACGCCGTCGAGGTCGGGCAGGCCGAGGTCGAGCACCACCAGGTCCGGCGGGTGGCCGGCGGCGGCCTTCAGCGCGGCCGTGCCGGTTTCGGCGACCTCGACGTCGTACCCCCGGGCACGCAGGTTGATCCGCAGCGCGCGGAGGATCTGTGGTTCGTCGTCGACGACCAGGATGCGGGTCACCGGTCCGGCCTCTCGTCGGCGGCGGGTAGCCGCAGCACCATGGTCAGCCCCCCACCGGGGGTGGTCTCCGGGGTGATGCTGCCACCCATCGCCTCGGCCCGCCCCCGGGCCAGCGCGAGCCCGAGCCCCACCCCGGTCTGGTTGTCCCGGTCGCCGAGGCGCTGGAACGGCAGGAAGACGTGCTCCCATCGGTCCTCGGGGATGCCGGGCCCGGTGTCGATGACCCGCAGCTCCACCTGCCCGGCGTGGGCGCTGGCGGTGATCGTGGGGGGCCGGCCGACCGGGCTGTGCCGCAGCGCGTTGGCGACGACGTTGACCAGCACCCGTTCCAGCAGGCCCGGGTCGGCGTCGACCGCCGGCAGGTCGGCCGGGATGTCGGTGCGCACCCCGGCGGCGGCCGGCCCCAACTCGTCCAGGGCCAGCGGTACGGCGTCCTCCAGGCCGATCGCGGTGCGGGTGACGCCCAGCGCGCCGGCCTGCAACCGGCTCATGTCGAGCAGGTTCGCCACCAGCCGGCCGAGCCGGTCCAGTGACTCGTCGGCGGTGGCGAGCAGTTCGGCCCGGTCCTCCGGGTCGAACTCGACATCCGGGCTGCGCAGGCTGCTCACCGCCGCCTTCGCCGACGCCAGCGGCGTACGCAGGTCGTGGCTGACGGCGGCGAGCAGCGCGGTGCGCAACCGGTCGGCCTCGGCGAGCGGCCGGGCGGTGGCCGCCTCCTCGGCGAGCCGTTCCTGACGCAGCGCGACGGCGGCCTGCGCGGCGAACGCCTCGACGATGCGCCGGTCGGCTGCCTCCAGCCGACGGCCGCTCAGCACCACGGTCAGCCGCTCGTCGACCGGCACCGTGGTCTCCCCCGCGCCGGGGCTGCCGGCCGGGTCCACCCCGACGCTGGCGACCCGACGCCACACGCCCTCCTCGTGGGCCCGGCCGGGCCGCCCCTGGGCATCGGGGGCGAGTTCGAGCACGCTGACCGCGCGCAGCGCGAAGGTCTCCCGCAGCCGGTCCAGCAGCGCCGGCAGCGGTCGCTCGCCGCGCAGCACGCTGCCGGCGACGGTGGCCAGGGTCTGCGCGTCGGCGGCGGCGCGGGCCGCTTCCCGGGTACGCCGGGCCGCCACGTCCACCACCCCGCTCACCGCGACCGCCACCGCGACGAAGACGCCCAGCGCGAGCAGGTTGTCCGCCTCGGCGATGGTCAGCGTGCGGTACGGCGGGGTGAAGAACCAGTTCAGCAGCAGCGATCCGCCCAGCGCGGCGACCAGCGCCGGCCACAGCCCACCGACCAGCGCCACCCCGACCACCCCGGCCAGGAAGATCAGGATGTCGTTGGTCAGGGTGAGATCCGGCAGCACCGACAGCAGCAGGGTGAGCAGCGGCAGGCCCAGCCCGGCGAGCGCGAACCCGAGCAGTCGACGTCGCCGGGACAGCGCCGCCGGCACCGCCGCCCCGCGCCGGCCCCGCCCGGCCTGCGGGTGGGTCACCAGGTGCACGTCGATCGCCCCGGAGCGGGCCGTGGTGGTGACGCCGACGCCCCGGGCGAACAGGTGGGCGAACCGGCCGCGCCGGCTGGCCCCGAGCACCAGTTGGGTGGCGTTGACCCCCCGGGCGAAGTCGAGCAGGGCGGCCGGGACGTCCGCGCCGAGCACCTGGTGGTAGCTGCCGCCGAGGCTCTCCACCAGGACCCGCTGCCGGGCGAGCTGGGCCGGGTCCGCCCCGGCCAGCCCGTCGTTGCGGGCCACGTGCACGGCGAGCAGGTCGGCGCCCTTGCTCCGGGCGGCGATCCGGGCCGCCCGGCGGATCAGCGTCTCCCCCTCCGGGCCGCCGGTGAGGGCGACGACGACCCGTTCCCGGGCCTCCCAGGTGGCGGAGATGCCCTGCTGGGCCCGGTACCGGTCGAGCTGGTCGTCGACCTTGTCGGCCAGCCAGAGCAGAGCCAGCTCACGCAGCGCGGTGAGGTTGCCGACCCGGAAGTAGTTGCCCAGCGCGGCGTCGATCCGGTCGGGCCGGTAGATGTTGCCGTGCGCCATCCGCCGGCGCAGCGCCTCCGGGGTCATGTCGACCAGTTCGACCTGCTCGGCGGCGCGGACCACGGCGTCCGGGACGGTCTCCCGCTGGGTGGTGCCGGTGATCCGGGCGACCACGTCGTTGAGCGACTCCAGGTGCTGCACGTTGACCGTCGACAGCACCGAGATGCCCGCGTCGAGCAGTTCCTGGACGTCCTGCCAGCGCTTCTGGTGCCGGGAGCCGGGCACGTTGGTGTGGGCCAGTTCGTCGACCACGACCAGCTCCGGGCGGCGGGCCAGCACGGCGTCGAGGTCCAGCTCGGTGAGGTCGGTTCCCCGGTAGCGCAGCGGGCGGCGGGGCAGCACCTCCAGGTCGCCGATCATCGCGGCGGTCTGCGGCCGGCCGTGCGTCTCCACCAGGCCGACCACCACGTCGGTGCCCCGCCCGGCCCGCCGCCGGGCCTCCTCCAGCATCGCGTACGTCTTGCCGACGCCGGGGGCGGCACCCAGGTAGATGCGCAGTTCACCTCGTGGCACGCGTCCATCCTCCCGCTGTGCGTACCGCCCCGGGGCGCGACCGCCGGGGCGGCACCCCCGGCGGGGGTGGCGGCCGCGGGGGTCTCTGGGGGGGGAGGGTACCGTGCAGGGCCCGGGTGTGT
>NZ_JBMDWU010000137.1:0-4733 GCF_048594385.1 Micromonospora sp.
CGCGAACGAAAGGCGGGCCCCATGAGCGCGAGGTCGGTTCGTGGGGCGGTGACGTGACCGGGCCGCAGCTGTTCGTGGACGCCTGGGACCCGTCCTACGGGGCGTCGTTCGAGGCGACCCCGGGTGGGCCGGTCGCGCCGAGCAGCACCCAGGTCGACACCGACGTGGAGCTGCCGGCGGTGGACTGGCGGGCGATCGGCCCCCGCTCCGGGGTGGCCGCCCCGGACGTGGTGCTGCTCGTCGACGGGGTACGCCGGATCGACGCCAGCGTGTGGACGGCCGAGGAGGACGGTGCCTCGTACCCGGGGATCGCCGCCTCGTACGCGGCCGGGGTGGTCCGCTGCGACCTGGAGCGCGGCGCGGCGGAGCTGGCTGGCGCGCGGGTGGGGCGGGGGCTGTTCACGGCGAGCCCGTCGGCGCAGGAGGTGACCTGCGGGCAGGTGCGTTACCCGGTGCACCGGGTCGGTGGCACCGGTGAGCTGAGCAAGCTGCCGGCGGCGGTGCAGGCCCCGCTGACTGCCCTGGAGGTGGCCGTGTCCGACGCGGCCCGCACCGACGGGGACCTGCTGGTGGTGGACGGTCCGCTGCGGGCCCGCCGGCAGTTGCCGCGCACCCTGGGCTACATCAAGACGCAGCACAGCCAGTATCTCGACGCCCGGCTCACCGCCGTGGTCACCGGGCTGGGTTCCGGCCAGCGGTCCCCGGTGTTCCGGCTGGGCACCGCCTGGGGTGGCTGGTCGTGGTACCTGCGGCTGCCGGTGGCGGTGGGTGCGCCCTGGGCCGGGATCGTCCGGTTGGAGTGCTCACCGGACCTCGAACCGCAGGACGCGGTCGCGCTGGCCGACCTGTCGCTGGTCACCTTGCCCCGGTTCGCGTCCTCGCCGTACAAGGACCCGCGCGCGCCGCAGAACCTGGTGCCGATCGCCGGGTTGGAGCGGCGGCTGCGCGGGATGCTGGGCGACGCGCGGCTGCTGCACCGGGCACTGACCATGGCCAGCCGCACCGGCGGGACCCGGTGATGGCCAGCCGCAGCGGCGGGACCCGCTGATGGGCCGCCGTCGGGGTGACGACCGGATCGTGGTGGACGTGTCCACCGGCCGGGCGGAGCTGGTGCCGGACCCGGACCGGCCGCGCTCGTGGACGCTGCTGCTCGACGACGCGCCGCAGTCGCATGTGGACCTGGCCGACCCGACGCACCTGGAGTTCGAGTACGTCAGGCGGCTCGGCGCGGCGCTGGACCTGATCGCCCCGACCGGTGCCCCGCTGCGGGTGCTGCACCTCGGCGGCGGCGCGCTGACCCTGCCCCGGTACGTCCAGGCGACCCGGCCCGGGTCGACGCAGCGGGTGGCCGAGGTGGACGGCGCACTTGTGGAACTGGTCCGGCGGGAGCTGCCCTGGCCGGCCGACCCGAGGCTGAAGGTACGCGTCGCCGACGCCCGCGCCACCCTGGAGTCCAGCCGCGACGCGTCGTACGACGTGGTGGTCGCCGACGTCTTCGCCGGTGCGCGCACCCCGGCCCACCTGACCAGCGCGGAGTACGCAGCACAGGTGGCCCGGGTGCTCGCGCCCGCCGGCTGGTACCTGGCGAACCTGGCCGACGGCCCGCCGTTACGGCACACCCGTGCCCAGGTGGCCACGGTCCGTCAGGTGCTGCCCCGGGCCGCCCTGGTCGGTGACGCGGCCGTGCTGCGCGGTCGGCGGCACGGCAACCTGGTGCTGGTGGCCGGGCGGGTCGAGCCGCCGGTGCCGGAGCTGACCCGGCGCGCGGCCGGGGACTGGTTCCCGGGGCGGGTGCTGGCCGGCGCCGAGCTGGACCGGTTCGTCGCCGGTGCCGCCGTGGTCACCGACGCGGACGCCACCGACTCGCTACCGCCGCCGCCCGGAATTTTTTCGGTCCGCCGTTGATCCGCTGGGAAGAGCGGTCCGTATCAACGGTCGGCGCCCTCCCCGTGGGCCCGCTGATGTCGGTGGACAGCAGGAGGTCTGGATGAGTGCGGTCGCGGCCGGCTTGCACGGTGAACTGGCCAGGCCAGGGTGGATGTTCGCCCGGGCCCAGCCGCAGTCGCGTGCGTCGAGGTCCAGCCGGGGGGTCGACGCCGGTCCCACCGATCGCCAGAATGGCCCGGTGACCCCGCGATCGACGCCCGGGCGGCACCAGGCCCCGGCGACGACGCCCGAGGCGAGCCACTCCGACCAACTGGTCCGGCTGCTCTACGCCGAGCACGCCGGCCCGCTGCTGATGTTCGTGATGCGGTTGACCGGTGGTGACCGGCAACGCGCCGAGGACATCGTGCAGGAGACGCTGCTGCGGGCCTGGCGCAACGCGCACCGGCTGGGCGTGCAGGGCCAGGGTTCGCTGCGGCCCTGGCTGGTCACGGTGGCCCGGCGGATCGCCATCGACGAGCACCGCAGCGAGCAGGCCCGCCCACCCGAGACGTACGACCGGGATCTGACGGCGTTCGCCGAGGCGGACAGCACCGACCGGGTGCTGCGCACCATGACGGTGGCGGATGCACTGCGTACGCTGAGTCAGTCGCACCGGGAGATCCTGGTGGCGACGTACTTCCGCGGGCGGACGGTGCCGGAGGCGGCCGAGGAGTTGGGCCTGCCGCTGGGCACCGCCAAGTCGCGGGTCTACTACGCCCTGCGCGCGCTGCGCACGGCCCTACAGGAGAGGGGGGTGACGGAATGAGCCGGGCAGACCACATGGACGTCGCCGCGTACGCGCTCGGCGTCCTGGACGTGCAGGACACCGAACGGTTCGAGGAACACCTCGCCACCTGCTGGGCCTGCGCCGCCGAACTGGAGACGATGGTCCCGGTGGTGGGGCTGCTCTCCGACATCGACGGCGAGACGATGATGGCGATGGAGCAGACCGCGACGGATCCGCGGCTGCTGGACCGTACCCTGGTCGCGGTCCGGACCCACCGGCGCAAGGCGCGGTTCCGGCAGGTGCTGACGATGGCCGCCGCGGTGGTGGCGGTCGGCGCGCTCAGCGGCATCGGCGTCGCCACCTTCGGCGGTACGGTCGGCGGTGACGGCCAGGTGGTCGCCGAGCCGAGCCGGTCCGCCCCGGTGGACGGGCCGGCGCGCCCGCAGCCGACCCGGTCGGGTCCGGCGGTGGGTGGCACCGAGATCGAGGGCGACCAGTTCGACGCCACCGACGGCAGCACCGGTGTGAAGACCACGATGTGGCTGGACAGCAAGGAGTACGGCACCTGGATCGGGTTCAACCTGACCCGGTTGCCCGGCCCGCGCACCTGCCGGCTGGTGGTGGTCCGCAAGAACGACACCACCGAGGTGATCTCCACCTGGGCGGTGCCGGGGACGGGTTACGGCACCACGGCCAACCCGCAGGATCTCCAGTTGGAGGCGTCCACCTCGGCGCCGCGCGGCGAGATCGCGAAGTTGCAGGTGCAGTCGGTGGACGCCAACGGCGTGGCGAGCCCGCTGGTCACCGTCGTGCCCTGAGACACCTTCCGTCGGAAACGGCGTCGGCCCGCAGCGGGCCGACGCCGGTTAGGCTTTCCGGGCGCAGGGGTGCCTCTGCTCGCGCACACGTACGGCCGGCCGGAACGGTTCAACGACGACGACGTGAAATGGCCCACTGTCGATCGTTCAACCTTGACAGTGGACGCTCCGTACTACTCGGTGAACCGCCAAGAATGAGGAGGGCACGTGGCAAAGATCAAGCGGACGACCGTCATCGTCGCGAGCGCGGTGGTCGCACTTACGGCCTGCGCGCCCGCAGGCTACGACGGAGCGAACTCCAGCGTCGCCGAGCCGGTCGCCGTCGCCGCGGCCGAACCCACCGCGTCGGTCGAGCCGGACACCTCGGCCTCTCCCGGCGCCTCCGGCGCCCCCGCCGCCGACCAGGCGCCGCCGCCGGCCAACGTCCAACTGACCGACGAACTCGTCGGCAAGAAGATCGCCCGGATGGGCCGGGTCGTGGTGGACCAGGAGGGCTTCATCCTCTACCGCTTCGACAAGGACTCCGACGACCCGCCGTCGTCGAACTGCGTCGACAAGTGCGCGCAGGTCTGGCCGCCCGCGCTGACCGACGGCAACCCGCAGTTGCAGGGCGTCTCCGACGACAAGGTCGGCACCGTCACCCGCCAGGACGGCACCCGTCAGATCACCATCGGCGGCTGGCCGGTCTACCGCTACATCGGTGACAAGAAGCCGGGCCAGTGGAAGGGCCAGGGCGTCGGTGGCACCTGGTTCGTGGTCGACCCGAACGGCAAGAAGAACCTGACCTGCCTGCCGACCGGCACCCCGAAGGCGGTCGCCCCGCCGGCGGCCGGCGACTCGGGCGGCTCGAACAGCGGCGGGGACTACACCTACTGATCCTGCGTCAGCCGGGACACGGTGGCCGGTCGCTGCCGGGGAGGGCGCGACCGGCCACCGTCACTATCAGGACCGTCGACGAACCGGCAGCGTCGGACGGTCCGGGCCGCGACGCCGGCCCCCTGGTCGGGCCGGCGTCGCGGTAACCATCCGCCGGAGCCTCCCCCACCAGACCCCCGGAACGGACCAGGGCGGTGGACGCGCCACACGCCAGCGGGCGCGCGCCACCGAAGGTCCCCCCAACCCCGCACCCACGGCCGCTCGGGCGGCCGGTCCGCTCCGGGATGGAGACACCGCCGACGCGCAGGGCGTCGGCGGTGTCGGCCCTTTCCGCCCCGGTCACTCTCCCCGGCGGGACGGGGCGGGGGCGGCCGTCCCCCGCGACC
>NZ_JBMDWU010000138.1:0-23567 GCF_048594385.1 Micromonospora sp.
ACAGCCAGACCCCCGTCTATAAGCCCTGACCCTGCGGGCCCGTGATTTCGACACCGCCGGTCGTCTCCTCGGTGCCGTTGATTACGAAATCACCGACGCCCTCGCTGCCGCGCTGAAAGCAACGCCATCAGCCGTAGCGGGCCCCTGAGCTCGACAGCGTCCTGCCGCATCATCGGGCGATCTACCGAGATCGGATCCTCGACGCTGAGGCTCAAGCGGGCTGCCGGTCGGGGACGCGCAGCCGCAGCAGCGGCAGGCAGGACAGGAGCAGACCGCCCGCACCCACCCACAGGGCCACCCGGGCACCGGCGGCGGCCCCCAGCACGGTGCCCGCCAGCGCACCCACCGGCATCGCCCCGCCGAGCAGGAACCGCATGGTGGCGTTCATCCGGCCGAGCAGTTCCGGCGGGCACAACTGTTGGCGCAGGCTGACCTGGGCCACGTTGGAGGCTGTCGCTCCCGCCCACAGCAGCAGGTAGCCGCCGGCCGCCAGCCAGATCCCGCCGACGCTGTCGATCAGGGGGGTGAGCAGCGCGCACGGCGCGGTGGCGAGGAGGCAGAGCCAGACCGCTCGGTACTGCCCGAGCCGGCGGGTCAGCCGCCGGGCCACCACCGCGCCGAGGATGCCGCCGGCGCCGCCCGCGCTGAAGTACGCGCTGGCCGTCGCCGGGGACGCGCCCAGCTCGCTGACCAGCCGCACCGGCACCATCGTCTGCACCATCAGGGCGAACATGTTGTACGCGCCGCCGGCCAGCGCCAGCACCCGCAGCACCGGGTGGCGCAGCACGTAGGCCACACCGTCGCGGATCTGCCCGGCGAGCCGGGACCGGCCGGTGGCGGCGGGCCGCGGATCGGCCGTCCGGATCCGGGCCAGGTACGCGGCGGATCCGGCGAACCCCACCGCGATCAGCAGGACGGCGGGTCCGGTGCCGGCCAACTCGACGGCCAGCCCGGCCAGTGCGGGCCCCGCGACCTGCGCCACCGCGAGGGTGGTGCTCAGCCGGGCGTTGCCCTCGACCAGCTCGTCGGGCCGCACCACCCGGGGCAGGTAACTCTGGTGCGCGACGTCGAAGAACACGGTGAGCACCCCGACGCCGAGGACGACGACGTACAACTGGCCGAGCGCCACCCCGCCCGGTGCCGCCGGCACGGCCAGCGAGGCGACGAGCACGGCCCGCCCCAGGTCGGTGCCGATGAGCAGCCGCCGCTGCCGCACCCGGTCGACGACCGCGCCGGCGGGCAGGCCGACGACCAGGAACGCCACCGTGCCCAGGGTGCCGACCAGACCCACCTGCCAGGCGGAGGCGTGCATCGGGCCGGCCGCCACCAACGGCAGCGCCACCAGGGCCATCCGCGCACCGAACTGGCTCGCGACCGCCCCGAGCCACAGGGACCGGAAGTCGTGCTGTCGGAGCAGCCCGCCACGGCGGTACGCCACGTCAGGTGGACGGGGCCGTGGTCGGGGTGTCGGCCGCCCGCAGCCACGTCGCCCGTAGCAGGTCGGCGGCCCGGTCGGCGGCGATGTCGGGCCGCTCGGCCAGCAGGGCGAAGAACCGGACCAGAGCGGCACCGACCGGAGCGGCGGCCGGCAGCACCTCGGGGTCGTGGTGGACGGTCACCTCCGGCTGCTCGGCCGACCACGTCACCGCCAGGTGCAGCGCGTTGTGGGCGGGGAACCCGCGCCGACCTGCGGGCGGTCGTACGCTGCTGCGCAGCAGCCGGCCCGCCGGACCGATCGTGGCGTTGCCCACCGTGACGGTGGGCTCCGCCGCCACCACGTTGAGCACGAGCCGACGCCGTTCCCGCAGGGCTTCCACCCCACCGAAGTCGGTGAGCCACTGGCCGAGCAGCGGCGGCGCGGCGGCGTTGACGGCGGTGAGAGCACGGACATGGTCGGCGAGCGAGGCGGACGCAGGGTGGCCCGGTGGCACGCTCACCACCGCCTCGTGCAGCGCGCCGGGCACCTCGACGCTCTCCCGGGTCCACCGGCCGCCCCGCGCGTACAGCACCGGGACGTCCGCGTCGGCCCAGAGTCCCAGCAGGAACGACAGGGCCGCCAGGAGCAGACCGGAGCCGGTCGCGCCGGTGAGGTCGCGGCCGTACCGGATGGCCCGGGTGGTTGCGCCGTCGAGCCGCAGCGGCGAGGCGGCGCTGGCGGTGGTGTCCCGCCACGGCTTCCAGCGCCCGCCGGGGAAGGCGACGGCGGGAACGTCCCGGCTCATCGCCTCCGCCCAGAACTCCCGGGACGCCGTGCGCCGTGGGTCCGCGGCGACCTCGGCCGCGTGGGCGAAGAACGATGGCAGCGGCGACGGCGTGCGCTCCGGATGCTGGTACGCCGCAGCCACCCGGCGCACGAACCGGGTGTGCGTCGCGTGGTCGGCGAAGCCGTGGTCCACCACGAGGGCGAGCGCGTGCTCGTCCGGGGCCAGCCGCACCAGGCATGCCCCGGCCAGCGGGTCGTGGCGCAGGTCGATCGGCGCGTACACCGCCTCGCCGAGCGCCGCCCCGGCCGCCTCCAGCAGCCGGTCCGCCGGCACGTCGGCACAGTCCACCGTGGTCACCGGGAAGGGCTGCTCGGGTCCGTACACCAGCTCCGGGCCCGGGGCGAACCGGGCGCGCCACACGTCGTTGCCGGCGGCGACGGCCCGCATGGCGGCGGTCAGACGCGGCACGGCCACCTCGCCCTGGACGTGCCACAGCGTCCAGGCCCGGGGCATCGGGTTGTGCCGGGGCAGGCCGGCCCCGTCGGTGTCGCTGAGCAGCAGCAGTTCACGCTGCGCGCCGTAGGGCGGCACCCCCACCCGGCTCACCCCGCGAACGCGGGCAGCTGCGACCACGCCGGCTGACCCGCGATCCAGGCCGCCAGCGCTCCCCCGTCGTCGGGCAGCAGACCGCGCAGGTGCAGGTCACGCAGCCGGCGCAGCGGCGTCACCCCGGTCGGCCAGTGCGCGAGCGACAGGCGGTAGCACTCGGCGGCCAGGTCCGCCCGGCCGAGCTGCTCGTGCACCTGGCCGGCGTTGAACCAGGAGATCCGGCCGTACGGGACCTGCAGGTGCGCGGCCCGCAGGTACGCCTCAAGCGCGCCACGGTGGTCGCCGGCCTGGTACCGCAGTTCGCCCGCGGTGAGCCAGGTCTTCGGGTCGATCGGGTCGATCCGCTGCGCCAGCTCGTCGACCAGGGCCAGCGCGGTGTCGCGTTCGCCGAGGTGGGTGTGGGTGCGCACGGCGGTCTCCACGGCCGGGAAGTAGTTGTCGGCGGCGATGACCCGGGTGTGTTCGTCGTGCCCGGTCAGCTCCCGGGCGATGCCGAGCCACCGGTCCATGTCCGCCCGCAGCAGGTCGCGGTCGCCGGTGAGGAACGGCAGGAATCCCATGGCCCGGAACCATCTGCTGGTCATGATCGCGGCGTCGAACTGCGACACCTCGGGCAGCGCGGTGTACCGGGCCAGGTCCTCCTCGCCGAGTTTGCGCCACCGGGCGATGGTGTCGGGCTCCCGGCGTCGGGCCGCGTTGACGGTGGCGTTGATGGTGGTAACCACCCGCGTGCGGGCGTACCGGACGTCGTCGCCGAGCTGGTCGTACAGGGTGCGGAAGTGCGGCTCCAGCTCGGCCGCGTACCCCGTGGTGAGCATCTGCTCGGCGAAGATCCAGCTGGCCAGCGCGTACGCGCTCTCGGGGTCGCGTACCGGCACGTCCGGCCCGGGGAGGATCCGCTTGGCCTCGGCGTGGAAACCCAGCGCGGACAGCAGCCGGCCCAGCAACGCCCGGTCCAGCAGCGGCAGGTCCGACACGTTGGCCAGCCGGTCCCGCACCCCGGGCGGGCAGCCGTCCGGTGCCGCCAGCCACGTCGCGTGGTCGGCCGAGGCGGCATCGGAGGCGTACCCGTACACCGCTGCTGTCGCCTGTAGTTCGTCGCGGAACATGGCGGCCGTGGCCCGCTGCGGGTGGATCTCCCGGAACCAGGGCTCGCGACGCTCCAGCACGGCGGCGTACGACATCAGTGGCGTGTGGATCGCGACCGGCGGGGTGTCGACCGGGTCGAGGATCGCGCTCGGATGCAGATCGAGGAACGGTCGGTAGCGCTCCAACGGAAGCGGACGCGCCCCGACCGCCGGGTCAGCCTGCGCCGCGACCGCCCACCGCACCGCGTCGGCGCAGGCCGTGCCGTCCAACGCCGGGCGTCGCGCCACGAGCACCGCCAACCGGTCCCGTTCGGCGCGGCGATCCGTGGCGAGCAGGTCGGCCAGTGCCCCGACCAGCTCGCCGGTGTCCGCTGCTGGAGCCAACCCGCCGGTGGGCCCGTTGTCCGCGCCGGGCGCGGTTGGGGTCGCCAGGTCGAGCAGTCCGGCCAGCGCGGCGGTCCGCTCGGCCAGGCCGGTGCGGACGGCCACCCGGTAGTGGGTGCGGGCCGCCTCCCGGTCGCCCGACGCCCGGGCCGCGTCCGCCGCGAGGAGCCGGGTCGCCGCGCCGGTGGGATCGAGGTCGAGGGCGGCGCTGGCGAACTCGTACGCCGGCCCGACGCCGGTGCCGTTCAGGGCGGCCCGGGTGGCGGCCCGCAGCAGCGCCAGTGCGGCGTCGCGGGCGAGGAGGTCGGTCCGGTCCGTTCCCAGGTCGTGGGCGACGGCGCGGACCGTGTCGGCGTCCGGCACCGGCTCGGCCGGGGAGCGTAGCCGCGCAGCGAGGACCCGGGCCCGGGCGATCACCCCGATCCGGTCGCCGGTCAGGGCGGCGGCCAGGGACTCCGCGGTGGTGAGCGATTCGGTGGCCGGTTGCCCGTGGGTCACAGCGGAGCGGGCGTGGGCGAGTGCGGTGGTGAGGCGGACCGGCAGGCCCGCCGCCTCGGGTGGCACCGGGGGCGGTGGTTGCCGGCCGTCCCCGGCGAGCAGGAGGTCACGCCAGGCGTACACCGGGGGCGGCGCGTCGGAACCGATGCGGCGCAGCAGGGTCGCGGCGTCCTGCCGGCGGCCCAGCGCCCGCATCAGTCGGGCCGCCCACAGCAGGCCGGCGGGGTCCTCGGTCGTGAGCCGTTGCGCCACCCCGGGTGGGACGACGAGTGGGTCCGTGGCGTCGAGCAGGCCGGCGCGGCACATCGTGCGGCGCAGGTCGGCGGGGGGCGTGTGGGCGGGCAGCCAGCCGCAGGGGTCGGGCTGGTCGACGCAGAACAGTGCCGTCTCGGCGACCAGGGACGGCGGGACCGTGGGATCGGCGGTCAGGTCGATGAGCGGGCGCAGCGGCGATGCCGCGGGGTCCCGCCAGGTGAGGTCGGCCAACCCTGTCCTCCCGCCCGGTCGGTTGGTTCGGTCCGAGGGGCGGACACGCGACGATGGGACAGCCCGTGCCCGCCCGGTTGGTGACCGGCGACGTCAGTTGATGACGGCGTTGATCAGACCCACGGCGGTTCCTTCGAGGTCCTCGTAGCGCTCCATGCTCGACACCTCCTCCCGACCGGACGAGGAAGACGGGCGATGACGGCCCCTGATCCCGCCATTCTCGCCCACTAATTGAGTTGAATCAATCTGTTGGAGGGTGGTCGACGGTGGAGACCTGTCAGCGGGCTGGATCAGCTCGGGTTCCACTGCTAGTGATAGAGCGGTGACGATGGGCTGCTCTCCGGGGAGGATCGACGTGCAAGAGATCGACACACATGACACCGTCAAACGGGATCCGGTCCCCCCGCTCATGGTCCTGTTCGGCTGGCACCTGCTGGTGGTCGCCGCCTACATCGTCGTACTGAGCCGGCAATCTCACGAACGGGTGGGCCATGACGAATCACCTCGGGTGGAAATGGTGATCTTCGGGCTCACCGTCGGGGCGCCGCTACTGCTCGTCCCTCTGATCACCGGTCTGATCCTGCTCTGGCTCTTTCCGAGCTTTCCGAACAAGAGAGGCCAGATCAGCTGGCCCGTCATCCGCGGGACCCTCGCCGCCGCACCACTGTTCCTCATGGTGGTGTGGACCATCCCCGCTGTGCCGCACTGACGTGGACAGGTTCGTTTCGCCTTCAACATGTACGCCTTTCCGCCAGTCGGGTCCTCGGGCGGCCCGAGGTCAGCCACGGGACGCGGATGGCGACCGGGACCGGGATGAACTGCGGGCCGTCGCCGATCACCGCCACCGCCAGGCCGCTGCTGCGGTGGACGATCAGCAGGCCTCACGGCCAACCCGACACTGACGGTCATGGTCTCGCCGTCCCCGGGTGCGGGGACCGGGTACACGGTGAACGGCACCAGCGGGTCACCGGGCACCACGTCCCTGACGGAGATCGGCGCGCCCGGTGTGAATCTCTGTCGGCTGAAGGCGCAATGATCCCCGGGCCGGCTGGACGTAATGACACCCTGGAGCGGGCTACACCGATCTGACGCCGAGCACGGTACGCCGCTCGGCGTCGGTCAGCGCACGCTCGACCGCCGGCACCGCCTCGGGCTTGGCGTAGAGCCGATCACCGAGCACCAGGACATCCAAGCTGGATGAGGCGAAGGTGCGGAATGCCTCCGCTCCCGCCCGCGCCGTGGGCTGGCCCTTGACGTTCAGCGACGTGTTCATCAGCACGGGTGTCCCCGTCAGCCGCTCGAACTCGTCCAGGATCCGCCAGAAGCGTGGATTGTCCGCCCGGTGCACGGCCTGCACCCGGGCGGTGCCGTCGTCGTGCACCACCGCGGCGATCCGTTCCGCCATCCCCGGCCGCACCGGCACCGCCACCGTCATGTGCCGCATGTTCGTACCGGGTGGCAAGACGAACCAGTCGTCGGCCCGCTCCGCCATCACCGCGGGCGCGAGCGGACGAAACTCCTCCCGGAACTTCACCGCGGCGTTGACCCGGTCCCGAGCGCCACGGTCCCGCGGGTCCGCCAGGATGCTCCGGTTGCCCAGCGCTCGCGGGCCGAACTCCAGCCGGCCCTGAGCCCAGCCGACGATCCGGCCCTCCGTCAGCAGCCGGGCGACCACCGTCTCGGCGACGCCCTCTGCCACCGGCACCGACCAGTACGGCTGGTCGGCCGGGGGCCCGTCCTCGTCGACGTCCGGGCCGAGGTAGGTCATCGTCGGGTAGCGGACGCCGGACACCGCCGGACCGGACACGGCGAGCGCAGCACCGACCGCTGTTCCCTCGTCACCCGCCGCGGGTTGCACGTACACGGCATCAACCAGCCCGGAGGCGGCCAGCTTGCCGATCGCGACGCAGTTCAGCGCCACCCCGCCGGCGAACGCCACCCGCCGCAGCCCGGTGCGCCCCACCCAGTACGACAGCAGATGGGTCAGCGCCTGTTCCACCCGCTCCTGGGCCGCGCTGGCCAGGTCGATGTGCTCCTGGGTGAGTTCCTCGCCGGCCCGGCGCTGCGGGCAGGCCCGCTCGGTCAGCCAGTCGCGGGAGGTCGCGAAGGTCTCCCGGGCCCAGGGCGTCCGGTTGAGCCGCAGCAGCGGCACGTCCAGCCGGCCGTCCGGTAGGCACCGCACCGCGTCGGCCAGCACCGCGCGGTACCGCGCCGGATCGCCCATCGCGGCGAGCGCCATCACCTTGTACTCGTCGCTGTTGGGCCAGTAGCCCAGGTGCATGGTGAACAGCGCATAGCAGAGGCCGAGGCTGGCCCGGTAGTCCAGGGCGGCAAGGCGGACCAGTTGCCCGTTGCGCCAGGTGTACACGGTGATCGCGTGCAACTCCCCCATTCCGTCGACGACCACGACCAACGCTTCGTCGAATCCGGACGGGATGGCGGCGGTGAGCGCGTGCGCCCGGTGGTGGGCCACCGGAGTCACCCGGTGCCGGGCCAGGCGGGGCATGAACCGGTGCAGCAGCTCGGTCTGCCGGGCCGGGTCGAGGATCTCCTGATAGCGACGTCGCGCGTATTCCTCCCCTTGGGCAAAGACCCGCACGTGGGAGTGGTCGAAATTGTGCGCCACCGCGTCGACGTCGGAGAAGTCCAGTCCGGCCATGGTCAGGCAGCTCACCATCGCGTCGGCCGGGAAGGCGTGGTCGAACTTGATCCCCGAGTACCGCTCCTGCTGCACGGCCGCGACCAGCTCACCGTCGACGACCAGGGCGGCGGCGGAATCCAGGCCCTGGAACAGGCGTGCTTCCCGCTCGTCGAGGCCCGGGAAGTAGGACCGCTTCAGCTCTGCCGAGCCGTGCAGCCCGCTGTAGCCGAGCACGACCGTCCGCCGGTGATCAGTCATCTCATCTCCTCACACCCACCTGGTGGGTCAGCCGTCGGCGCGGTTGCGCCAGCGGAAGGTGCGTACCGCGACAAAGAGGCCGACCAGGCACCAGCCGCCGAGCACCAGCGCGATCCGTCCGTGTTCCCAGCTCCCGGCGACCTCGTGGGCGGCGAACGAGTCGGGCAGGAAGACCGATCGCATCCCCTGCGTCATCCACTTCAGCGGGAAGAGGGCGCCGATGCCCTGCATCCAGCTCGGCAGGGTGGCGAAGACGAAGAACACCCCGGAGACGAACTGGAGCACGGTCGCCAGTGGCGACACGACCGCCGGAGCGGTCCGGCCGTTCTTCACGATTCCGGCGACGCCGATACCGAGCAGGGTGCAGGCGACCGTGCCGAGCCCGGCCACCCAGAGGAAGGTCAACCAGGGACCGACGGTCTTGGGCAGGGTCAGATCGTAGAAGAGCACGCCGATGACGATCAGCAGGGCGGTCTGCACCGATGCGGTGAACGCCACCATCATGATCTTGCCGGCGAAGTACGCCGACTTGGGCATGGGTGTGCCGGCGAGCCGTTTCAGGCCGCCGATGTCCCGTTCGAGCGGGATCACGATGGCGAGGTTCTGGAAGCTGCACCCGAACATGCCGGAGGCGATCATCCCGGCGACGAAGTACTGCTCGTAGTCCACGCCCGCCGCGACGGGCTGCCCGTGTAACGCCGAGCCGAAGATGACCAGCAGGGCGAGCGGGAAGACGAAGGTGAAGACCATCGCCGAGCGCTCGCGTACGAAGGAGAGGAATTCCAGGCGGGTACGGGCAGCCGCCACCCGGACCAGTCCCGGCAGCCGGGGGGCCGGTCCGGCCGGCGCTGCCGGGTCGGGCGGTCCGGTGGTCGGGCGGGCACCTTCCTCGCTGAGGGCGGTCATGCCGGACCGCCGGTCACCGGTGGCGACGCGGAGTCCGACGACGACTGCCCGATCATCTCCAGGTAGGTGTCCTCCAGGCTGGGCCGGTGCACCACCAGCTCCGGAACGACGCCTCCGAACCGGTCGGCGAGTTCCCGCACGACCGCAGTCGGATTCTCGGTACGCAGGCTTTGTGTTCCGTCCGGGCCGGTCCACCGCACCGTGGCGGTGGCTGCGGCCCGCCCGCCGAGGGTCTGCGGTGTGGCGATCGCGACGATCCGTCCCCCGGTCATCACCGCGACCCGGTCGGCGAGGCGTTCGGCCTCATCCAGGTAGTGCGTGGTGAGCAGGATCGTGGTGCCGTCCCGGGCGAGCTGCGCCAGCAGCGACCAGAAGCGGACCCGGGCCTCCGGGTCGAAGCCGGTGGTGGGCTCGTCGAGGAAGAGCAACTCGGGGCGGCCGACGATGCCGAGCGCCACGTCGAGCCGGCGGCGTTGCCCACCGGAGAGCGCGGCGGCGCGGACCCGGGACTGGTCGGCCAGGCCCACCAGCTCGATCACCTCGTCGGGGGAACGGGGCGTCGGGTAGTAGGCGGCGACCGACCGGACCCAGTCGCGCACCGACAGGACGTTGGAGTAGGTCAGGTCGTCGGCGCGTTGCAGGACGACACCGATCCGGGCCCGCCATGCCGGCCCGCCGTCGGCGGGATCGACACCGAGCACGGACACCGTGCCGGCGTCGCGACGGCGGTGTCCCGCCAGGATCTCGACGGTGGTGGTCTTGCCGGCCCCGTTCGGCCCGAGTAGAGCGAACACCTCACCCCGGTGGACGGTGAACTCGACCCCGGCCACCGCGGGCCGCCCGTGGTACGACTTGCGCAGCCCGGACAGCACGATCGCATCCGTGGCGCTCACTGCGGCGTTCCCTGCCGTCCGTCCCCTACGTGCAGCACCTCCATGCGCTGCCATGCCGACAGGTCGGTCGGGTCCTCCGGCGCCCTCGCGCAGATCACGTACCGTCGCGGTGCCATCGCCGTGTCCCGGCCCGGCAGGCGTTCCAGGCAGGCCAGGTGAGCCTGGCGCGGCGTGACCGGGGTCCCGTCCGCCAGGTATGCCACCAGTTCCGTCCGGCCCTGGTCGTCCGGTACGGCGAACACCCGGACGCCGGCGGCGGGCAGTGCGTCGTCGAGCAGGCGTTGCGTCTGGGAGAGCTGGATCCAGCTGGAGTCGACCAGTCGCCAGTCCGCGTCGCGGGACAGCGGTGTCACCCCGGTCACCTCGTCGAGACGGTCGAGCGGCACGTCACCCGCAGCTGCCTCGACGAGCAGCCGTTCCACTCCCCGTAGCAGCAGTTCGCTGTCGACGTCGGTGATCCTGTGCCGGTCGGCGGTCAGCAGGCCCAGGATCAGCTGTCCCTGCTTGTCCAGCAGGCGGAAGGCGAGCAGCGTGCGGATCTCCCCCCAGGGCCGTGACACGACCGTCGTCTCGTGCATGGCCCGGTGGGCCTCGGCGGCGTCCACTTCCGTCGGGTCGGCCGGGCCCGGGGGTCGTTTCTCGGGTCCCATGGCGGCGCTGGAGTCGTTGAAGGTGCAGAGCCGGGCGATGTGGATGCCCCGCTCGTCGCTGATCCGGTCCGTCAGTCGTGTCATGTCCTCCGGTCGGCCGGCCGGATAGCGGTTGGCTCGCAGTACGGCGGTGCCGGCCCGGCCGACGAGTTCGTCGAAGCCCGCGCAGCCAACCTCCACCGACACCAGGCTGTCGGTGGCCAACGGGCCGACGTAGTCGTGCAGTCGGCGCTCGTACCGGTTGCTGCACAGGGTCGGCATGACGATCAGGCGGTGGCCGGTGCGTTGTCTCAGCACCGCGCAGACGGCGGCCAGCACCGCCATCGACGTGCTCGCACCGGTGCGGGCGGCGATGTGCGGCAGGGCCAGGGCGGCGGCGCGCGACCAGAGCCAGGAGGACGACGATCCGCCCGGCCCTTCGGGTGCGGGCGGCACCGCGTACAGGTTCTGCGGGATGGTGGTGAGGGTTCTTTCCCAGTAACGCAGTGCTTCCTCGGCCCGACGTCG
The DNA here is from genome assembly GCF_048594385.1 of Micromonospora sp. Taxonomy (NCBI): domain Bacteria; kingdom Bacillati; phylum Actinomycetota; class Actinomycetes; order Micromonosporales; family Micromonosporaceae; genus Micromonospora; species Micromonospora sp. The sequence goes on from NZ_JBMDWU010000138.1 coordinate 11,125, forward strand.
GCCCCGCTCGGACCGTTCGGCGGCGGCCTGGTCGAGGGGTTGGTCGCCCTGCCGGCCGACCTGTCGACGGGTGGGGTCGGCGGCGAGTTCGGTGAACTGCCTGCCCAGCATCACCATGCTGGGCAGGTCCACCACGACGTGCGAGTAGACGACGGCCGCGGCGGTGGGTACGCCGTCCACCGCGGTCACCGCGACCCGGATCGGCAACTGCACTGTCAGGTCGAACTCGTCCGCACGCAGGATCCGGATCAGCTCGTTCACCAGCACCTGTGGCTCGGCGTCGGCGTCGGCGGTGAACACCTCGACGGTCAGCTCGCCGCAGCGCAGCACACGCTGGGTCTGCCCGTCGCCGGGGAAGAGGGTGCGTAGCGCCTCGTGCCGGGTCAGCAGCGCCGCGACGGCCGCCGTCACGTCGGCCATCGAGGCACCGGGGGGCAGCTCCAACGGGCCGGCCGCGAATCGCCCGTACGGCTTCTCCTTGGCGATCCAGCCGAGCATGTTCGCTTGGCCGAGGGTGATCGGTCCGGTGCCCTCCCGGTCGCCGGTGAACCGGACGGTCAGCTCGTCGGCTCGGGTCAGGGTGACCGCAGGGGGTGCGTCGTCGGGAGGCGGTACCAGGTCGATAGGTCGAATTCCCATCGTTCTTCTCCTCCAGCAGACCGCCACTCGATGTCGTGCAACGTGGCCGACCCGCGAGACCGTCGCTACGGGCCGATCGCCGGGTGGTGCCTGACGGTCACGGTAGGTTCACCCAGCTCGATAGTCACTTCGGGGATTCCCTACCTTATGAATAGACGCTCATCAAAAGAATTCAGGGGTTTCCCCCAGTTCACCGCAGCTTTCGGGTCTGCCTATGGTCTGCGGTGTGACCGGTGCCCGCGCTGCCGGCCCGATGGGCAGTCCCCCTGGGGAGTTTCGGTCCATGGTCCGATCCGTACCTGCGCGCCAACGGTGCACCGCCTCGTCGACGCCGCCCGGGCGGGCCGCCCCCGAACCGGGAGGAACGAGTGGCCGAGACCTACTCCCGTACGCCACGACCGACCCTCGTCCGGCCGGGCCCCGCCCCGACGGCCCGGCCGGCGGACGGCGACCGGTCCGCCGCGCCGCAGGGGGACGTCCCGCCGGCCGATGCCGTCGACCGAACGCCGGACGAGGGGCGGCGTGGGGCGATCCCTCCGCCGCCTGACCTCACCCGGGCGGCCACCCTCCTACACCGGGTCGAGGCGTTCACCCCGGTCCGCTCCTGGACGATCGAGGAGATCGGGGCGGCCTGCGGGCTCAACCGCTACCAGACGAAGGTGCTGCGCCGCATCCGCGGTCTGGCAGAGGTCCGGGCCGATCCCGACGGCGACCTGTTCGACCTGCTCGTCCCGGCGGCCTCGGCGGCGCTGCGCGGGCTGCCTGATCCGGCCGTCGTGCGCTATCTGCTCTACGCCCACACCCTGCCCGATCCCGCCCCCTCGCACGTGCTCGTCGCCGATCAGCTGCGGGAACGGCTCGGGTTGGCCGGGGCCGACGCGTTCGCGGTGACCCAGCAGTTCTGCGCCAGCGGGCTCGCCGCCATCGACATCGCCGGTGAACTGCTCCGCGCCGACGGCGACCCGGCGGCGAAGGCCCTCGTCGTCACCGGCGAGAAGGCATTCAACAGCGTGCTGCGTTACGTACTGCAGGTATCGGTCACCGGCGAGGCGTCAACGGCCTTTCTGGTCGGCCTGGACGCGCCGGGCGGCCCCGACGGCTTTCCCCGCGCCGACGGCGGCGTCCCCGGTGCGGGCAGCCGGGTGCTCTCCTACGCGGCCCGCACCGAGGGCGAGTTCGCCGACGGTTTCCGGATGTCCGCCGAGAAGTTGCGCCGGTTCGGCGACACCTACAACACCCACCTGTGGGCCGCGATGTCCGACGCCCTCAGCTACGCCGGACTGAGCCTGTCGGACATCCACCTGGTGGTCCCGCACAACGTCAACGCCTCGCTCTGGTTGCGGCTCTGCGCGGAGGTCGGCCTGGACCGGCGACGGATCTTTCTGGACAACATCCCCCGGTACGGGCACTGCAACTGCTCCGACCCTTTCCTGAACCTGGCCTCCATGCGGGAGCGGGGCCTGGTGCGCAGCGGCGAGTTGTACATGCTCACCTCGGTCGGGATCGGTTCCAGCTACGCCGCCATGGTCATCGAGTACTGAGGGGACGACGTGGACACCGGTTACCTCCGCTCGCTCAAACACCGCCTGCTCGGCGAGCCCACCGGACGACTGGTGTTGGTCTGCAACTTCGAAGCCGAACACCGCTGGGCCCGCCAGCACGTCGGACTACCGAATGCGGACTTCTCCGCCGGCACGAACCTGGTCCGGCGGATGGAGGAACTGGGGGTGCTGCTCGCCGGCGTCAACGACCTGCTCATCTGCAAGTACCCCCTGGACCCGGCGTACCGGGCCTACCTGGACCGCATCGGCCTGCCGGTACCCGAGATCGCCGTGCCGGAGAACGTCTCGGCCGACCGTTCCACCACCGAGGACGTGCTCGACTCACCGGCGCTGCTGGCTCGCCTCGCCACGCTCGGCGCCGCCGGTGCCCGGTTGCTGCCGATGGCCACCACCGATCTGGAGGAGAAGCTGGCGGTGAGCTGTGGCCTACCGCTGGCGGTGCCGGACGCGGCGGTCTTCGAGCGGGTCAACGGGAAGATCTACGGCCGGCGGCTGACCGCCGCCGCCGGGCTGCGCGCCGTTCCGGGCGACGAGTGCGAGACATGCGACGAGTTGGCCTCCGTGCTGGACCGATACCGCGCGGCGCTGGCGGCGGGCCGGCGGATCGTCGTCAAGGACGCCTACGGTGTCTCCGGCAAGGGGCTGCTGGTCCTGGACACGCCCGGCAAGGCGGACCGGCTCCTGCGGATGGTGCGCCGACGCGCCGAACGCACCGCCGACGACCGGCTGCACGTCGTCGTCGAGGAATGGCTGCCGAAACGGTACGACCTCAACTATCAGGTCACCGTGGCCCGGGACGGCTCGGTGCGGCTCGACTTCGTCAAACGGGCACTCACCGACGGCGGCGTCCACCAGGGGCACATCATGCCGGCCGGGCTCACCGACGCCCAGTATGCCGAGATCGACCATGCCGCACAGCTGGTCGGCGTCCGGCTCCGCGACGACGGATATGTCGGTGTCGTCGGGGTGGACGCCATCGTGGACCCCGACGGTGTGGTCTATCCGGTGCTGGAGATCAACGCCCGACTCAACATGTCGACCTACCAGGGCAGCCTGACCGAGCTCTGTCAGGGGCCCGGTCAGGTCGCGCTGGCCCGGCAGTACCCGCTGAGCCTCACCGCCCCCGTGTCGTTCGCCGAGATCGACCGGAGCCTCGCCGCCCTGGTCGGGTCGTCCGGTCCCGACCGGATCGTCATCACCTGCTTCGGCACCGTCAACGCCGACGCCGACCGGCCGCCACCGTTCAACGGCCGGTTGTACGCCCTGCTCGTGGCCACGGACACCGACCGTTTGACCGCCCTGGACGATGCCGTACGCGCGTCGCTCGGCCGGCTCAGCGCCACCCGCCCCCTCTTCAGCCGGGAGGTCTCCCCGTGACCGGACGACCCGAACCGGCGGACACCGTCGGGGTCGCCGACAAGTTCGCCTCCGATCCCGCCCTGCTCGCCGAACTGGCCGAGCGGCACGGCACCCCGCTGTACGTGTACGACGGCGACCATCTGCGCCGCCGGTACGAACAGTTGCGCGCCGCCCTGGACCCGCGGATCGACATCTTCTACTCGCTGAAGGCCAACCCCAACGTCAGCGTCTGCGCGTTGTTTCGGTCGCTCGGCGCAGGACTGGAGGTCTCCTCCCTGGCCGAGCTGGTCACCGCCCGGCGGGCCGGGGTCGACCCCGACGACCTCATCTTCCTCGGGCCGGGCAAGTCCGGTGAGGAACTGCTCGCCTGCTGCGCCGAGGGCGGGATGCACGCCGTGGTCGTGGAGTCCCTCGCCGAACTGGCCGCCCTGGACGCGTTGCCGGAGGCCGCCGGCACCCGGGTGATCCTGCGGGTCAACCCGACGTTCGAGTCGCACGGGTCGCGGTTGTCGATGGGGGGCAAGCCCCGTCAGTTCGGCATCGACGAGGAGATCCTGCACGGCGCCAAGGCCGCGATCAGCGCGCTCAGCCGGGTACGGGTCATCGGCGTCCACGCCTACCTGGGCACCCGGATCCTCGACGCGGCGACCGTCGTCCACAACACCACGGGTGTGCTGCGGGTGGCTGCGACCCTCGCCGGGGAACTCGGTATACCGCTTCAGACGGTGGACATCGGGGGCGGCTGGGGGGTGCCGTACTTCGACAACGAGAGCGACCTCGACGTGGCTGCCACCGTCGACGGGGTGAACCGGGCGGTGTCCGAGTTCCTGGACCGGTACCCGGGCACCCGGATCGTCACCGAACTCGGCCGCTACCTGGTCGGCTGGTCCGGGACGTACGTGCTGCGGGCCCGCTACGTCAAGCAGTCCCGGGGCGAGTGGTTCGTGGTCGCCGATGGCGGCACCAATCACCACATGGCGGCGGTCGGCATCGGCAGCTTCGTCAAGCGGAACTTCCCCATCGGGTCGCTGACCCGGGCGGACGCGCCGCCGGCGGACGTCTACACCGTCACCGGCCCGCTCTGCACCCCCAACGACGTGATCGCGAAGCGGGTCGCGCTGCCCGAGGTGCGTCCCGGCGACCTGCTCGGCGTCAGCCGTTCCGGCGCGTACGGTCCCAGCGCCTCACCGGTGCTCTTCCTCAGCCACGGGCACCCGGCCGAGGTGCTCGTGCTGGACGGGGTCGGCCACCTGGTGCGTAGCCGGGACACCGTCGACGACCTGCTCCGGCCGCAGCACCTGATCCCCCTCGCCGCCTTCTGAACCGCCTGCCACGTCGGCCGGTCGCGTCCCGTCGCGTTCAGACCGGCCGTACCGCCCCCGCCCGACATCGAGCAGCCGCTTCCCGGATCCGACAGTTCACCCGGCCGTGCCGGCCGGCTACCCGAGAGGACCACCCGATGGACCGCAGCAAGATCGTCTCTCAGATCGAGCAGGCGCTCAGTGACGTGTTGCAACGCCCGGTCGCCGGACTCCCCGAGGAGACGAGGCTCTTCGAGGATCTGCACGTGGACTCGACCTCCGTCCTGGAACTGCTGATGGCGCTGGAGGACGGCGTCGGTATCGAGGTCGACCCGGAGCGGCTGGAGATCGCCGATTTCAAGACCATCGGCACCGTCGCCGACTACGTGATCGTGAACCTGGACGAACGTGCCTGAGCGGGAGTGACCATGCCGCTGTCCCTCACCTCGGCCACCGCGCTGGTGCGCGGTGACCGGCTGCCGCCGGTTCCGGACGACGACCGCGACGCTATCCAGCGGGACATCCTGGGCCCGTTCGGGGTGCGGCCGGACCCGGCCCGGTTGGCCCGGGCGGCGAACGTCGGGTTCACCGAGTTGGCCGAGAACCTGGTGCGGGAGCTTCCGATCAGCGGTCCGGACCTGTTGATCTTCGCCTACGGCATTCCTGATCCGTCGTCGCTGAAGCACGTCACCCCGTACGTCAACCACCTGCTCGGCGATCGCAGCCACAGCTTCGCCATCTCCGAGCAGGGTCTGCGCGCGCCGTACACGGCGCTGAAGATCGCGGATGCGTACGCCCGGTCGGGGCGTTGCGGCAGCCTCGCGCTCTTCGTGTGCGAGCAGAACAGCCTGCCGTACCACGATTCCTTCGTGGCGGACAACCGGCTGGCGAACACGGCGGCCCTGCTCCTCTTCGGCGACTGCGGTGGCGGGTACGAGTTCGTCGCGACCGGGCCTGCGTCCCCCACGCGCGGACTGGGGCCGCTACTGGGGTCGGTGACCGCCCGGTGCGACCCCGACTCGACGCTGGTGGTGGCAGGCCCGTGGGTCGACGCGGACATGCTGGCCGCCACGGGGGTGCCGACCCATCGGGTCGCCCCCGGCAGTTACTGCACCGGCGTCTGGTTGGAGCTGGCCCGGTCCCACCGGACCTGGGCCACCACGTACCGGACGCTGGTGCTCTGTGACACCGACCCGCGTACCGGCCGGAGCCAGACCGCCCTGCTGCGCTGGCGGTCCACCACCGGGGCAGACGCGCCCGGCGCACCGCAAACGGCGACCGGCGCACCAGCACGTCCCGCCGCCCCCACGTCCGCATCGGCCCGAGAGCAGACGCCATGACACCCACCAGGGTCCACCCCGGCGCGCCGGACACCGCGCAACCCCCTCCCCCGGCGCGGTGGTTCGCCGACGCCTTGGACGACCTGCACCAGCGGGTCTCTCCCGCCGGGTTGGTGCCGTCCCCGACCGGGCATGTGCTGGCCTCCACGGCGGCGCTACCCACCGCTCCTCCCGGTCCGCTGGCCCGGTTCGGTATCGCGGTGCTGCCCGCCGCCACCCGTGACGCGGCGTCGGCGCCGCCAAACCCGACACCCGGGCACGGCGGGAGGGTTCGACCGACGACGATCGCGCCGGCGGTGGCCGAGGAGTTCGCCGTGGGCCTGCTCGACCTGCACCGTCGGCTGCTGCACGAGGTTCTTCGGCACACCCTGCGTCATCTCGGCGCCCGGGAATCAGACGGGGTCACCCTGCTGGCCAGACAACTTGTCCAGGCGCAGCTCGCCGAGGTGGCAATCCGGCTCGCCGAGGTCGGGGCGACGCCGGGACCTCGGCGCGACGACGACGCGGCCGCCCGGTGGCGCACCCACCGCCGGCTGGTCGGAGTCGGTCGGGACCTGCTGCGGCTGCTCGGGGCCAGCGGTTTCCTCGTGGACGGGCCGGCGGGGGACCTGCACCTCACCGAGGTCGTCGGCAACGTCTATCTGCATCCAGGAAGGGGACAGGACGATGACTGAGGTCAGTCACGGCAGGCCGCCGTCCGGGTCGGATCTGCTCGACGATCGGATGCTGGAGCTCGACCGGCACTGCTGGTCGGTGTCGGGCGAGTTCCGCAAGGTCGGCGAACTACTCGACCAGGATCCGGATGCCATCGACAGCTATTTCGACCTTCCCGGCGTGCTGCTCTACCGCTTCTTCTCCATCCCCCGCCGGTACTGGCCCCAGCTGGATGTGCCGCCACAGCTCGCCCCGCTGCTCGGAACGTCGCTGGCGCAGGCCGTCGTCTGGGAACGGTTCTCCTACGCCGACCCGAACGTGCTGCTGGCCAGCCCGGGGCCGGCGCTGTCCAGCGACGCCATCCACGCCCTCGCCGATCCGGAGCAGACCGACCGGTGGTTCAGCAGGTTCGCCGCGCAGCCGGACCACACGTTCTTCGCGGTCACCGAGCCGGCCAAGGGCTCGGCCGCGACGGAGCTGACGACCACGCTGCGGCCGGCCCCCGACGGCGACGGCTGGCTGCTCACCGGCGAGAAGTACTACGTGGGCAACGGCGCCCGGGCACAGGTCGGACTGGTGTTCTGCCGCCGGGCCCCCGGCCCGTGGGGCATCGAGGCGGTGCTCCTGGACGCCTCGTCCCCCGGATTCAGCGCCGAGCTGCTGCCGTCGGTCGGTCTGCGCGGCGCCCGGATCAGCCGGATGCGCTTCGAGGACGTCCGGGTGCCCCACCGGAACCTGCTGGGTCAGCATCTGCGGCCCACCCAGCGTGGCCTGCACGGAGCCCGCCAGGTGTTCTACCGTGCCCGGCCCGGGATCGCCGCGATGGCGCTGGGCTGCGCGCAGGCGGTCTGCGACCATCTGCGCGGGCAGGGGCTGCGCGGCGACCGGTTGTCGGCGGTCGAGGACCGGATCGCCGCGATCCGCCGGCTCAACCACCGGACGGCCGCCGACATCGACGCCGGCCGGGTGGACCCACACCGGATCGCCGCGGCGAAGGCCGGCGCCGCCCGGGTCGCCGAGGACGCCACCCTGCTCGCCGCCGAACTTCTGGGGCCGGCGTCGCTGCTCGACGATCCCTGGCTGGAGAAGGTCTACCGGGACGTACGGGCCTTCGAGTTCATGGAGGGGGCTGGCAACGTACATCTGTTGTCGGTCTTCCAGGGGTTGCTCAAGGGGCGCTTCGCCGGGGGCGTCGAGGCCGAGGGCGTCGGCTGATGCGGCTCGGGATCGACCTGTTGCGGGTCGACACACTCGACCGGTTGTGCGAGCGTGCCTGGTTCACCCGGTACGCCTTCGCCGCCGTCGAGATCGAGTACGCGGCGACGCTGGCCCCCCGGCGGCGACGTGAGTTCCTCGCCGGCCGGTTCGCGGCGAAGGAGGCCGTGTTCAAGGTTCTCGGGACGGGCCTGTTCGAGGGGGTGGCACCGCACGACATCGCGGTGGGCCGGGCCTGCGGTGGTTCGCCACAGGTCACCCTGCACGGGGCGGCGGCCCGGGTGGCCGCCCGGATGGGAGTCACCGGGCTGACCGTCTCGATCACGCACACCGACGGCATGGTGGCGGCAGTGGCCGCCAGCTGGTGACCGGCGCGTCTCACTCTCCGGTTGCCCCGTACGCCGTATCCGGCAGTGCGGCGGACGACGCTGCACGGGGTGTCGTCGGGTCGAGGCGTCGGGCCAGCCGTACCCGGTTGCGGACCCCGAGCTTGGCGAACACATGGGACAGGTGCATCTCGACCGTCTTCTCGGTGACCACCAGTACAGCGGCGATCTCCCGGTTGGTCATACCCTCGCGGACCAGCTCGGCGACCTGCCGCTCCCGGCGGGTCAACCGGGCCGACGATGCGAGGTCGTTCCCAGGCCGGAACCCCGACGCGCCGCCGTGCCGGCCGCCCTGGCGAGCGCCGGGCCGGGCGAGGGCGCGGGCCCGCTCCGCCGCCGGGGTCAGACCGGCGGCGGCCAGTTCAGTGCCGGCGGCGACGGCCACCTCGACGCCGGCAGCAGGCTCCTTGGCGATGAGCAGCCGCGCCCGGATGAGCAGCGCGAGACCGACCAGCCCACGTGGCCAGGCCGCGGCGCGGACGGCCTGTCCGGTGGCGGCCGGGCCCCGGCCCCCGGTCAGCGGCGGGGCGGTCACGCCGACCTCGGCACCGGCACCGACGGACGCGGCGACGTCGCCGGCAACGAGTTCGGCGACCGCGCCGACGTCGCCGGCGGCCGACGCGGCCCGTACCACCAGCTCGTGGTGGGCCATGCGGGTGCTCGGGTCGACCCGGGACAGTGTGCTCAGCGCGGGTGCGGCGGTCAGCAGGTCCAGGCAGCCCTGGGGATCACCGCCGGCGAGGCGCAGTTCGGCGAGCATCAGCCGGGTGAGGACCGCCGACCAGCCGCCGGAGGTGGCAACCGCCTGGGCGTCGGGCAGGTCCTCACATCCACCGGTCGCATCGTCCGGACCACCCGACGCGCCGGTCGAACAACCCACGCCGGCACACCACCGGTCTGCGGTCGGCGAACCCGTGGTCGCCGGCGGCGCGCCGGCCGGTACTGCGTCGGCGTCCGGGTCGGACCACGGCCCGGACGCGCCCAGGGCGACCCAGCGACGCAGGATCGCCGCCCGCTGCAGCAGGTGGGGGCTGCCGGATCGGTAGGCGACGTCCGCGACGGTGGCTGCGACACCGACGGCCGCGGTGTGCCGACCGGTGTTGGACAGGATCCAGGTACGCCCCAGCAGCGCGTCACACATAGTCAGTGGGTCGGGTGTCGGCCAGGCTGCGTCCCCCGGTGCCCGTACCGTCGGGCCGGCGGTCACCCGTTCCAGGTGTCGTAGCGCCTCGGGGTAGCGCTCCAGCACCAGCTCGCTCCAGCCGATCCAGTACACCGCGTCGGCGTGGGCCGCCACCTGCGCATCGTTCATCGTGTCCAGCAGCGGCACCACCTCGGCCAGGATCGCCGCCACCGACTCGATGTCGCCTGTCAGCCCGTCGGCGGCGGCGAGCACCGCCTGGACACGGATCCGGTCCACCGATCCCGCTGGGCCCGCGTCGGCCAGATACAGCGCGGTGACTGCGCACGCGCGGGCCGCCGACGCCGATCCGCCGGCGAGTTCCAGGAACGCCTTGTCGATCAGCAGGTTCACCCTGGCCGGCTTCGACGCCCCTGTCGTCGACGTAGCCAGGTCGGCGAGCAGGTCGCGGCCCGGTCCGGGGTCGCCGAGCGACCAACACAGCCGTACGCAGCGCACGACCATTGCAGCCCGCTCGGCAGACGGCAGCACGGCCGGCTGTTGTAGTGCGGTCAGCAGCAGGTCCCGGGCGTGCCGGGGTCGTCCGGCGGCGGCGCAGTCCGTGGCGACCTGGAGCAGGAGCGTGTGCTGGTCGGCCGGTGCACCGCCGGTGACCGAGGCGAGTCGCAGCGCTGCCTGACGCCAGCGGGCGGCCGTCTGCGGTGCATCGCGCTCGACTGCTGTCGCGGCGCGTCGCAGAGTACGGGGGGCGGTGGTGTCGTCGGGGGTGGCGACCAGCGCCAGGTGGGGTGCCAGGGCGACTTCGCCGTCCGGGGCGCCGGCCAGCGCGACGGCGGCTCTGGCGTGCGCCCCCAGCCGCCATCCGGGCTGGCTGACCTGGTACACCACCTGGTGCACCAGGGGGTGGCGGAACCGGAACCGGGTCGTCTCCGGCACGTGTCGGACGATGTCGGCGGCGGTCAACTCGTCGATCGTCCGCCGGACGACGTCCTGCGCCAGTTCGGCGACCATGCCGACCATGGGTAGATCGAAGACCTCGCCGAGCACCGCCGCTCCCGCTGCGGCGAGTCTGCTGCGGGGGGAGAGTTCGTCGAGTTCGGCGGCGATGGCGGTTTCCGCCGCCGAGTACGAGCGGCCGGCCGCCCTGGGGCCCGGTCCGGCGTCGGTGATCATGATGCCCCCCGCCGACGCCGTGTCGTCGGTCGGCGAGCGCGCGCTGTCGAGCAGTGCGCGCAGGTAGCGGGGGTTGCCGCCGCTGCGCCGGTAGAGGTCGCCGCACTCGGCGTCAGAGACACAGGTGTCCAGCAGAGCCCGCACGGCGACAGGCGACAGCGGCGCGAGCGGCAGCCGGAGCACCGGGACGCCCGCCCCGGCGGCGACGCCCCGCAGCCTCGGCGGCGTCTGCCGAGGCCGGTAGCCGAACGCCAGCAGGACCGCGGCCCGAGGCGGCGAGTGCATCAGGTGACAGAGTGCATCGATGGTGTCCCCGTCGGCGCGGTGCAGATCGTCGAGGATCACCGCCACGGGTCCGGTTGAGGCCAGTACCTCAAGCATCGACCGGATGGCGCGGAAGCGCTGGAATCGCGGCACCTCCCACGACGCTGAGGGGTGGTCACCGGTTCGGTACGGGAAGCTCGGGAAGATGTCGGCCAACACATCGACGTCGTGGGCCGGCAGCTGGGCCAGGGCGTCCGCTCGCAAGCCCCGAAGTCGGTCGTCCAGGGCGTCGATCAGGGCGCCGAACGGGAAGACCGATCCGCCTGGTGGAACCCGCCCGGTGAGTACCGGGAGTCCCCGCTGTCGACATCGCTGCGCCAACTCCGTGAGCAGTCGGGACTTGCCGATGCCGGGGTCTCCGCTGACCTCCACCAGGTGGGCGCTCGCACTGAGACCTCCGATGGCTCGGTGCAGGCGGGCCAGTTCACCGTCCCGGCCGACCAGTGGATCGGAAGGCTGGCCCGGTCGCCTCCTGACCGTCGTTCGGCCTCGCGACCCGTCGCTTGATCCATCGCCTTCCAAATCGACCACAGTGGATAGATTAACTCGCACGCTCTACGATGGGTAATCGATCTAGCACAGAAAGTTCCCACTGTCCTCACTCCAGGGACCACGCCCCCGCTCGAACCCGGCAGTCCTGTGGCCCCGTCGGCCCGACCCAGTCCGTCGACGACATCGGCGAGAAGTGTGGCGGGTGGCGGACAGCCGCTCGGCGCATCCGGCCGGCAGCTGTTCGGTCAGACCGATCAGCGTCCGTCGCAGGTGGACCGACGAGACCGACCCGACGACGAATCGCCTGCCGTCGTTGCGGTCCCAGCTCGGGTCACCCCGTCCTTGCCACCCCGCGGGGACCCTCCAGCGCGGCACCATGGCCCGGGTAGCAGCCCCGACCGAAGCAGGGCAGCCAGCTGTATTGACGACGATCCGGGAGTTCGTGACGATCAACGCATGACGGTGGACACCGCGACGGCGACGGCGACCGGGCGCTACCTGCGGAACACAGCGCTTGTGCCGTTCACAGCCGGCGGACTCACCGGCTGGGGCTCGGTTGCCGCCGTGGTCGCCGAGAAGCCCTTCGGCGGTGTCGACCGGCTGCCCGACACGCGCCGCGAACCGGTACCTGCGGATCGCCACCTCCCCTACACGCAGCAGCTGAGAGGCCAGGCGGCTCGCCGTGTCTCCCGAATGCAGGAGTGCTTCTGCACGTGAGCCTCCGTGGCCTCTGGACAACCCGCTGTGGCGGGATCAACCGGGGCGCAGTGAAGCGACCCGGTACCGCGGGCGACACGCGAACCATGGGACCGGGGACGACCGGCTCACTGAACTGACCATGCCGGTGCCGCACGACC
>NZ_JBMDWU010000139.1:0-6567 GCF_048594385.1 Micromonospora sp.
GCCCCCCGGGGGGGGGCGCCCGCCCCCCCCGCGGCGGCGGCCCCCGCCCCGGTTGTGCAGCGTGCGAAGGTGTGCCTCAGCGCTGGAGGGTGAGGACACCCGGCCGCCACGGCAGCAGGTTGTAGTCGGTGTTCGCGTTCGGGTCCTTGCCCTGGTAGAGCAACTGCAGGTTGCAGGCGTCGACGGTCTTGGTCTGGTCGGGGTTGGTGCGGACCAGGTCACCGTGGCTGATGTCGTTGGTCCACGTGGCACCGCTGTTGGCCTTGCCGGCGAAGGGGTTGCTCTCGCTGGTGGCCTGCGGGGTCCACGAGCCGCCCAGGCTGCTGGACGTGAACGACCGGAAGTAGCGCTGCCCCTGGCTCCCGATCGCCTCGACGAGCATCAGGTACTGGTTCTGGCCCGCCACCTTGTAGACCTCGACGCCCTCGAACAGGTTGTTGGTCGAGTCGGTCATGACCGTCGTGTAGCTCGAACCGAAGCTGCCCGGGAAGTTCCCCAGCGGCATGCTCGACCGGTAGATCTTGCCGTTGTCCCCGGCGAAGAACAGGTACATGTTCTGGTCGTCACCGATGAGGGTCTGGTCGATCACACCGTACGGGGCGTCCGGGAGGGTGGCGGTGGACAGCGTCTGCGCCGAGGACCAGCCGTTGGCGTTGGTCGGGTCGCTCGACGTCTTGTAGCTGAACGAGGTCGGTCCCCACTGGTACGCCAGCACCCAGATGTTCTTCGGGGCGAAGTAGAGCAGGGTGGGCGCGACGGTGCCCTGGCTCATGCCGTTCTGGCTGGCCGAGGCCATGTCCGACCAGTTGGTGAACGTGCCGAAGTTCATCGAGCTGTACTGGCCGCTGCTGTTGACGTACGAGCCGTAGACCAGGTGCTTGCCGTTGTAGACGACGTTGGTGAAGTCCTTGAGCGAGACCCAGCCGTTCTTCGGGCTGGTCAGCGCGCCGGTCGACGACCACCGGTAGGTCGACGGGAGCGCGCAGCCACCACCCGGGGGCGGCGTGGTCGTCGGCGGCGGGGTGGTCGGCGGCGCGGTGGTGGGCGGGTTGCTGCCACCGAAGTCGGTGCGCCACTGCTGGTTGGTCTGCCCGTGGCAGTCGTACAGCTGGACCTGCTGGCCGTTGCCGGTGCCCCAGACGTCCAGGCAGCGGCCGGACTGCACGCCGCTGATGGTGCCGTTGGAGTTGATGTTCCACTGCTGGTTGGCCCCGCTGTTGCAGTCCCAGATGATGATCCCGGTGCCATTGGCGGTGGCCGCGCCGTTCGCGTCCAGGCACTTGGTGCCGTAGACCCGCAGCTGCTTGTTGGCGGTGTACGTCCACTGCTGGTTGGACTGGCTGTTGCAGTCGTAGAGCTGCACCCGGGTGCCGTTGGTCTGGGTGGAGTTCGGCACGTCGATGCACCGGTTCGACGCCACGCCGACGATCCGTCCGGCGCCGCCGCTCGGCGGCGGGGTCGTGGTGGGCGGGGGCGTGGTGGGCGGGCCCGTGGTCGGCCCGGAGGTCGGGGGTGCCGCGTTGAGCGCGTTGAGGACCGAGTTGTACGCGGCCTTCTTGTTGCCGCCGCCGTCGAACAGCAGCGGGTTCTCGTTGGAGCGCCAGGAGTCGCTGTCGCGCACGCCCCACACGGTGATGCCGATGCAGCGCGGCACGTTCAGGCACGCCTGGGTCAGCCCGGCGTACTGGGTGGTGGAGGAGTTCGTGACGTCGACCTCGGTCAGCGCCACGTCCACGCCGAGGGCGGCGAAGCTGGACAGCGTGGTCTGGAAGTTGCTCGGCAGCGAGCTGCCCCCGGTGAAGTGGGTCTGCAGGCCGACGCAGTCGATCGGCACGCCCCGGGACTTGAAGTCCTGGATCATGCGGTAGACGCCCTGCGTCTTGCCGTACGACCAGTTCTCGATGTTGTAGTCGTTGTAGCAGAGCTTCACCGACGGGTCGGCGGCGCGCGCGGTGCGGAACGCCACCTCGATCCAGTCGTTGCCGGTGCCCTGCAGGTTCGACGACCGGCGGCTGCCGTCCTCGTTGAACGCCTCGTTGACCACGTCCCACGCGGCGAGCTTGCCCTTGTAGTGGCCCATCACGCCGTTGATGTGGTCGATCATCGCCTGGCGCAGGTTGCTGCCGCTCAGGCTCTGCATCCACGGCGGCTGCTGCGCGTGCCAGGCCAGGGTGTGCCCCCGGACCTTCAGGCCGCGCTGGGTCGCCCAGTTGTAGATCTGGTCACCGGAGCTGAAGTTGAACTGGCCCCGCTGGGGCTGCGTCGCTTCCGGCTTCATCTCGTTCTCGGCCGTGATCATGTTGAACTCGCGGCCGGCGATCGTGCTGTACGTCGAGTCGCCGAGCCGGCCGGCCGCGATGGCCGTGCCGAAGTACCGGCCCGACTGCGCGGCGGCCGCGCCCAGCGTGCTCGCGGCGGCGTTCGCCGACGGCATCATCACCGCGGCGGATACCACCGTCACGACGCCGACCGCGCCGGCGAGCAGCGCCCGGACGGCGGGCGATCGCCGTCGCCGGCCGCCGTCGTGGTGGACGGATGGACCTGTTGCCATCGTGGCCTCCTTGCTGGCCAACACCCGGGCCGTCGGGGCGGGACGGCCGGGCGTCTTCGGTTGTTAAATCTAGTAGCGTCGATGTTTCCATCCTGCACCGGCCGGAACAAAGGTGTTTCGGAAAAGTTTCGGAACATTTTTGGCCCGGTCTGGTCCGACGCGACGTGGGCCGGCCCCCCCGGTGGGGGGGCCGCCCCCGACACGTCGATGCTCAGGAGACCGTGCAGGTGGCCCCGTTGAGCGTGAAGCTCGTCGGCTTCGGGTTGCTGCCGGTGTGGGTGCCGTTGAACCCGATGCTGGTGGACGCACCGGGGGCCAACGCCCCGTTGTAGGTCATGCTGGTCGCGGTCACCGCCGCCCCCGTCTGGGCGAACGTCGCCGACCAGCCCTGGCTGACCTTCTGACCGCTGGTCGGGAAGGTGAAGGCCAGGCTCCAACCGTTGAGCGCGGTCGTACCGGTGTTGGTGATGCTGATGCTGGCGGTGAAGCCGTTGGTCCAGTCGGTGGTGGTGTAACCGACCTTGCACGACGAGGCGGGCGCGGTCGGGGTCGGGGTGGGCGTCGGGGTGGAGGTCGGCGTCGGGGTCGGCGTCGAGGTGCCCGGCAGGGTCTGCACGGTGAGCGTCTTCGACGGGGTGGACGGGTTGCCGGCCGCGTCCACCGCCACCACGTAGAGCCCGTACGAGGTGTCCGGCGTCAGCCCGGTCACCTGGGCGGTGGTGCCGGTGCTCGTGGCGACGACGAGATGGGCCGGCCAGGACGTCTTGTAGACCCGGTAACCGGTGACCCCGACGTTGTCGGTGGACGGCGTCCAGCTCAGGGTGAGCCCGGTCGCGCCGATGTTCGACGCGGTCGGGGTGCCGGGCGGGGTCGGCCCGCTGGTGTCCGAACCGGTGCCCGCCGGCGTGGCCACCGCGAGCGCCGACGACCACAACGAGCTGTTGCCGGCGCCGTCGCGGGCCAGGACCGAGAACCGGTAGTTGCTGGCGGGCGAGAGCGTGGTCAGGGTCAGACTGTTGGTGGTGGTGCGGAAGGTGGAGCGCACGTCGCTGCCGACCGGCTCCATGGCGACGTCGTAGCCGGCCAGGCCGCTCCCACCGGTGTCGGTGGACGCGGGCCAGGTCAGCGTCATGCCGGTGGGCGTGATCGCCGAGGCGACGGGGGTGCCGGGGACGGTGGGCGGGGTGGTGTCGGTGGGCGTCGAGGTCGGCTCGTCACCCCAGACCCGGGTGGTCCCGGCGTACAGCGGCACCTTCGGGTTCGGTCCGGCGGTGGCCTGGTACGACGGGTCGTTGGTCGGGTCCCAGGTGCCGCCCTCCGGTACGCCGATCTTGAACTGCACCTCCATCCGGTGCTGCGACTGCCCGGCCGGGGCGATCGTCTGACCGGTGCAGTCCACCTCGACGTACCAGATGTCGCCGGAGAGCTGCTTGGCGGTCGACGGCGACGGGCAACCCTGGGTGTAGCCGGGGGTGACCTGCACGGCGGTGCTGCCCTCGGGGCGGAAGTAGTAGCGGAACTTCCCGTTGGTCAGCGCCCGCGCCGGGAACGCCGACTTGTTGTAGATGATCGCCTTGAGCCCGGTGGCCCGGGGCTCGGCCTGCATCACCGTGGTCTCCACGGTCAGCTCGGGGATGTCCGGCTGCTCGGCAATGGGGAAGTTGGCGAGCGGGGTGCCGCCGTACTCCTGGGAGAGCCGGGCCAGGGCGGAGGTGAAACCGGCGTTGTAGTCGGTGGCGACCTCGTTCATCACGTAGTCGGACCGGCTGTCGGTGTACGCGTCGTTGGCCGAGGACGGGCCGCCGACCAGCGCGCCGTAGAGCACGTGCCGGGTCTCGACCGGCACCGTCTGGCTGTCCCACCAGGAACCGTGGGCGGTGCGGTGGTGCGGGTTCTTCGGCGCGTTGGCACCGAACCCGATCACGTAGCTGGACTTGCGCGGGTTGTCGCCGAGCGCGTAGTTGATCTGCCGGACGGCGAAGTCGTGGAACCGGGCCTTGCGGGTGGCGTCGGTGGTCTTGTCGCTGTAGACCAGCGCCGCGAAGCTGGTGTTGGCGGCGTACCGCAGCGCGCCCCAGGAGTCGAGGACAGCCATCCCGCCCGGAGAGTAGGGCACCTTCTGGCCGTTGACGCCGACCGTCCAGTAGTCGAGCCACCGGTTGGCGTCGTCGACGTACTTCTGCTTGCCGGTCAGGTTGGCCAGCAGCACGTACGCCCCGAACTGCTTGTTGTCCCAGGCGATCGTCCACTTGTAGGACCGGGTGGTGGACTGCGGCTCGGTGCCGAGCTTGTCGTACTCGCTCTCGGCCTTGGCCAGGTAGGCGGCGTCACCGGTGGCCCGGTGCAGCCAGATCGCACCCCAGACGAGTTCGTCCTGGTAGCCGCTCCACGACTTGTAGAAGCTCGTCGCGTCGGTGATGCACTCGTGGTAGCTCTTGCGCACCGTGTCGGCGAACGTGTAGAGCTGCTTGGCGTGGGTGAGCAGCTTGTCGGCGTAGGCGGCGTCGGTGGGCCGGAACACCATCGACGACGCGGCCATCGCCGCCGCCGTCTCCCCCGCCAGGTCCGCGCCGCCACAACTCGCATCGATCTTGTACGCGGGCCGCGCCATCGGCAGCACCTCGGCCGGGCCCCACCACTTGTGGTCGTCGTCGCCCTTGCCGACCTGCCCGTAGAGCACGTTGGCCGAGGGGTGCGCCTTGATGAAGTAGTCGTTGACGAAGCGCAGGTTGTTCAGCAGCGGGGTGAGCTGGCCTGCGGCGACGTACCCGTCGCGGTACTCGACCGCACCCCAGGCGAGCATGGTGGCGCTGAACGCCATCGGGAAGCCGAACTTCACGTGGTCGCCGGCGTCGTACCAGCCGCCGGTGAGGTCCACGCCGACGTCCGCCCCGTCGGTGAGCGCGGAGTCGCCCCGCCAGGAGACCCGGTTCCAGGACGGCTTCTTGCCGGACTGCTGCGCCTCGTAGAACAGCAGCGACTTCTGCAGCGCCTCGGGGTAGTTGAACATGCCGGTGCCGGCGGCCTCGGCGCGCCCGGCAGCGGTGGGAGCGGCCCCGGCGGTGAGCGGGACCGCGCTGATGGCGAGAGTCAGACCGCTGGCCAGGGCGGCACCGGCGGCGAGCAGGCGGCGGAGCCGGGGCCGGCCCGCGCCCGACCGGCCGGGCCGGTTCGGGTGCTGCATGCGGAACTCCTGTCGATGGTGCCTCCGGCGACGCCCACCGGACGCGGGGACGGGGGCGTCGCGGGTGGTGGGCGTCGCCGGAGGCGGGTGGTGGTGAGAGGACCGAGGGAGTCGCGGGAGCGCTCCCATGGATGTGCGCCAATGTAATCGTTCGGTCATCGGTTTGTGAAGGGGCCAACCCCGACGACACCGGAAGAAGCTCCCCGGACACCGCCGCCCGACCGGACTAGCCTGGATCGATGTCGATGATCGAACAGGTGTCACTGGGGGTGAGCGACGACCGTCGCGCCGGCCGGTTCTGGGCCGAGGCCCTCGGCTACGTCCGCCGGCCACCCCGCTACCCGGGGGACGGGTGGATCGTGCTGGAACCGCCGTCCGGCACCGCCGGGGTGCCGCTGGCGATGGACGTCAGCGTCAGCCCGGTGTCGGACCTCCCCCGCATCCACCTCGACCTGCACGCGGGCGACCGGGACCTCGACGACGAGGTCGACCGGCTGTGCGGTCTGGGCGCCGAACGGGTCGACTGGCCGCACTACCCCGCCGAGCCGGAGCCAGGCCAACTGCCGTACGTCGTCCTCGCCGACACCGAGGGCCACCGGTTCTGCGTCTCGGGGGACCGTCGGGCCGGCGTCTTCTTCGGCTGACCGCCACCCCGCCGGCCGACGCACCCACCGACCGGGAGGCGGCGGCCCCGGGGCGCGGCAGGCCCCGACTGGCGACCCGGAACCGGCCCGGACATGGGCAGGGCCCCCGCACCGGGGGCCCTGCCTGTACACCGTTCTCCGCATCGGAGTTCGGCCACGCACCGGAAGGAAGCCCCCGCCCGGTGCCA
>NZ_JBMDWU010000014.1:0-10860 GCF_048594385.1 Micromonospora sp.
GCTCGGGCGGGCGCGGTGGGGGGGGGGGTTTGGGCCGGGGCGGGGGCGCGGGGCGGGGGCGGGCGCCGCCGGGCCCCCGCGGGGGGGCGCGGGGGGCCCGGGACTGCTCCCGCGTGTAGCGGGCAGCCTCGTCCAACGCTCCCTCGGTGACGCCGACGAGTACCTGGGTGAGCACTGTTTGGAAGGCGAGGGAGACGAGCGACAGTTGCTGCCATCTCGGGCTCGTCTCGTCCTCACCCGGCGGGAAGGGGCCCAGCACGTCGGCGGAGCCGGCCGTGACATCCCGCAGGACGATGCTGCCGCTGGCCGTCAAGCGCTGACCCAGGTTGTCCCAGTCCGGCGGATGCGAGAGCCCGTCCACGTCACCGGGTACGACCACCACGATGCGGGACGCCTGGTCGTCGCGAATCGCGCCGACCAGGATCCGGTCGGCGACCGCACATCCGGTGGCGAACGCACCCCGGCCGGAGACCGTGAACGTGTCTCCGGTCGTGGTCGCCACGATGGTGTCGCGCGGGTTGCTGACGGACGCCACGAAGAGCCCTTCGGCTCTGACGTCTTGTCGCAGTCGGCGGGCCAGGTCGGCGTTGTCGTACAGGCGGGCGCGCCAGAGGTGTGTGTAGTGGTAGCCGAGGAGGTGTCCGATCGAGGCGTCGGACGCTGCGATGATGCGGGTGACGAGGTGCGTCGTCTCGAGGTCGTCGGGATCGGCCGCGAGCAGACCGCTGCCGCGTAGCAGCTGGATCTCGGCGCGCGGCGGTCGGTTGGCGCGCTCGCGCGCGACCACGTCCTCGCGCAGGCGCCCCGCGACGGCGCGGGCCGCGGCGACTGCATCGGCCGGGTTCATCGGGGACCCACCGGTGCGGTCGCGGGGTGCCGGAGCCTTCGGCACACCAGTACGACCAGGATCGGCAGCAGCACACACTGGGCGGCCACGGCCAGCCATAGCCCGGGCAGGTGTCCGGCGGTCTCGAACGCCTGGTAGACGACGCCGCCGACGACACCGCTGAGGAGCGCGCCGACACCTTCGGCGAGCCGCTGGTGCCCGAAGACCACCGCCGCCGAGCGGGGGGTGACGGCGAGCGCCTCAAGGACGTTCTTGAGGAAGAGTATCGAGTTGCCCACGCCGAGGGCGACGATGCCGGCGGCGATCGTGAGTTCGTGCCCGCCGGCGAATGCGGTCATGCCGATGGCCAGGCCACCGAACCCGATCGTCATCGCCTGGGTGTACCGCATCTGTTCGACCCGCCCGGCCAAGAGTGGTTGCAGCACGACCAGCAGCAGCGAATAGCCCATCATGGCTGATCCGTAGAACACCGTGGGCACCCTTCCTTCCGCAAAGGACGCGAGATACTGGTAGAAGTACAGGTGGAGGTAGATGGTCAGGGCAGTCACCGTGAACGGCAGAACCGCCAGTCCGCTCAGGGCACGGTGCAGCGGCTCGACGGCCCGGGCATGGCCACGGGAGTCTGGCGGCAGGAGCGCGTGTCCGATCGTCAGTGCGGCATGCAGGGTGGCCGCGGCGGCGAACATCACCCCCGGGTCGTTGATGAACAGCGCACCTACCACCGGCCCGAGGGCGATCCCGGCGTTGCCGGTGGCGTAGCTCGCCGACACCAGCCGCGGCTGCTCGTCCGGGCCCGCGCCGTGCACCGTGTAGGCGCGGACCGCGGGCGAGTACAGAGCGGTGGCCGCCGACCGGATCATCAGCGCCAGGACTGTCACCGCCGGCCATACCTCGCCAGCGAGCAGTCCCAGCGAACCGAGCGTCTGCAGCGCCATGGCCAGCAGCAGCGAACGCCGCAGGCCGAGGTGCTCCGCCAGCACCGCGCCCGGCGCTCCGCCGGCGAACTGCACGAATGCCGTCAGCCCCAGGACGACGCCGACCTGATCCATGCTCAGGCCCATCCGATGCCGCAGCAGGATCGCCAGGTACGGGTAGACGGAGAAGCCGATCAGGTTGACGAGCAGCCCGCTGCCGAGCAGGGCGATCCGCACCCCGGTGAACGAGCCGAGTGCGGCGGGTCTCACCCGCTTCCCTTGCTGCCCCGGATGATCAGTCGGGTCGCGTTGGCGTCGTAGGGGCCGCCGTCCAGATTGCCGAAGCACTCGATCTTCCCGAATCCTGCCTCCGCGAACATGGCGCGCAGTTCGGCGGCGCTGTAGACGTAGCAGGTGAGGGAGGTGTGCGCGGCGGTGTCGCCCCGCACCAGCGTCCAGTCGGTTCGGTAGCGGGTCCAGTCGTCCAGGATCGTGTCGCGCATCACCACCATGCCGCCGGGCACGTCGACGATCTTCGGTGGTCCGACCCACGACGCGTATGTCTCCTTGCTCAGCAGATCGACGAGCAGCTGGCCGCCTGGAGCGAGGGAACGGTGGGCGTTGTGCAGCACCCGCATGTTGTCCTCGTGATCGTCGAAGTAGCCGAAGGAGGTGTACATGTTCACCACGACGTCGTACGCCTCCGGCACCCCGTACTCGCGAACGTCCGCTCGCACGAAGGACGCCGTCGCGCCGGCGTCGGCGCACGCGGACGCAGCGCGTTCGAGCAACTCGGGGTGCAGGTCCACGCCGGTCACCTGGTAGCCACGGCGAGCCAGCGGCGCGGTGAAGAACCCCGTGCCGCAGCACTGGTCGAGCACGCGGCTTGCGGGAGCGAACGCGAGCAGGGGTGAGGTGGCGACCGCATCGGCGGCGGCCCGCGCACGCTCGGGTGTGAAGAGCACCTCCGAGAAGCCGGACCACAGGTTCATGTCCTCGTACCAGTTCACCGTCAACTCCGTCTCTGGCTGGTCGCGGGCGCCACCCCGAGCCCGGGTCCGTCGCCCAGGACGATCCACCCGCCCTCGAGTCCGAGTCCGCGGAAGGGCTGATCGCGGAGGTAGAGGTGCCCGTCGAGGTCGATGTGGTCGGCCAGCGGGGCGAGCAGCGCGGCCTGGCTGATGGCGAGTTCCGACTCGCACATGCAGCTGAGCAGCACCGTGAGCCCGGCTTGCCGGGCGGCTGTCATGACCCGTCGTGCGGCGCGGACGCCGCCCGCCTTGCACAGCTTGACGACGATGCCGTCGGAGTGTTCCAGGGCGGCGTGGACGCTTGCCACGTCGGTGCATCCTTCGTCCAGGACGATCGGGAGCCGGTCGGGAAGCTCTCTGTAGCGGACGTAGTCATCGATGCGGCTACGTGGGAAGGGCTGCTCGACGAGGTGCACGCCGAGCGCGCGCAGACGTGGCGTGAGGGCGCGCGCAGTGCTGAGGTCCCACGCCTCATTCGCGTCGATCCGGATCGGCAGCGGTGTTACCTGCCGGATGGCGTCGAGGACATCGATGTCGTCGGGGCCGCCGACCTTCACCTTGAACGCACCCACCTGCGGTGCGTTGCGGACCGCAGTAGCGGCTTCGGCCGGACTCGCGATCCCGATCGTGTACACCGTCGACCCGATCCGGCGGGGCGCGGCGAGGATCTGCCAGGTCGGTCGTCGGCCGACCTTGCCGATCCAGTCGTGCAGCGCGCCGTCCAAGGCCATCCGGGCGCCGGCCGGCGCGTCCCAGGCGTCGACACGTTCGAGCGCCGCCTGCGGGTCGGTCAGGTCGGGACCGAGCAGGGCAGGGCCGTCGGCCTCGATGGCCCGTGCGACATCGTCCGCGGTGACCCCGTCGTACTCGATCGGCGTGCCCTCACCGTAGGCAACGATGCCGGCATGGGTGACGGTGACCATGCAGGTGTCCACAGCGTTGATCTCGCCGCGGGAGCTTCGCACGGTCTCGGTCAGCCGCAGCGAAACACGCTCGACGGACAGGCTCAGCATGACATGCCTCTCTCCGATCGTCGGACGCGCCGGAACCGATCGGGCACCAGCAACGACATATACAAGAAAGTGGATCTGACCGGTGGCGGAGGGGACGGCAAATGGAGTGGTTCGAAGACGAGTCGATGTGGACCGATTTCTCGGCGGTGTTCTTCTCGCCCGAACGTGCCGCGCAGGCCGAGACGACAGTCGCCTCGTCGCCGCTGCTGCGGCTGTCGCCCGGCACCAGGGTGCTCGACCTGGGATGCGGGCCGGGCACGTACACGATCCCGCTGGCCCGCCGCGGCGCGCAGGTGACCGGGGTGGACCTGAGCGCAGCGCTGCTCGATCGGGCCGCGACGGCAGCGGTCGAGGCCGGGGTCGACGTGCGGCTGCTGCGGGCGGATATGCGCCAGTTCGTCGAGGCCGGCCAGTTCGACCTGATGATCAGCATGTACACGTCGTTCGGCCTGTTCGACGACCACGACGAGAACATGCAGGTGCTGCGCAACGCGCTCACCAGCCTCGCACCCGGCGGCCGGCTCCTCATCGACCTGTACGGCAAGGAGATCGCGGCCCGAGACGGGGCCGCGCCGATCATCTCCGACGTCGATGGGGGAACGCTGATCGTACGCGGAACCGTCCTGGATGACTGGACCCGTTTCCGGGACGACTTCTACCTCGTCCGCGGCGGTCGGGCCCGGCAGGCTTCCATCACGCATCACCTCTACAGCGCCGCCGAGCTCAAGCGGATGCTCACCGCGGCGGGCTTCACCGGCGTCGAGTGTTTCGGCGGATTCGATGCCGAGCCCTTCGACAACCACGCCCGACGGCTCATCGTGCGCGGCACCCGGCCCTAGCACGCGGGGCGGGTCTCGACCCGCACGGCACCCGCCGCGGCCACGGCGCGGTGCGTGGCGATCTCCGCGGTCGGCCCCTCAGCCAACAGGATCCCCACGTAGCCGCGCCCGTCGTTGAGGTGCTCGATGGAGGCGCCGACCGCCCTGGTCGGGTACCACTCGGGTCGACCAGGGTAGCGGGCGATGTCGTCGAGGCCATGCACGGCAACTAGGTCTCCGGGTCTGTCCGGGTACGCCAGTACGAACGCCACAGCCGGTCCACCGCCCATCGGCATGTCGAGCAGCCGCGGGCGGCGGCCGAGCGCGAGGTCCACAAGTCCCCCGTAGACATTCACATCCAGGGCCCGGCACATCGACTCGCCCACGAGCGCACCGCCGATCCGCGGATTCACCTCGATCAGACGCGGCCCGTCGGCGGTCATGGCCAACTCGACATGGGCGAACCGATCGGTGTAGCCGAGGACCGCCAGCACGTCACCAAGCCAATCCTCGATCGCCCGGAACTCCTCGGGCGGCAACGCCACCGGAAACGCGGTCACGTCCTCCCGGAACCAGGGCTGCGGCGACATGAGGCGGCTCGACATCCCCAGCATGCGAGTGCGACCGGCCCAGGTCACAGTCTCGGCACTGTAGACCGGGCCGGCGAGGAACGGCTCCGCGAACAACCGCCCGAACAGCGTCGCGCCCGCGGCCTGCCGGTGCAGGCGGGCGAGGTCCTCGGCGTCGCGGACGAGCCACACGTTCCGGCTGCTGGTACCGGCGGTGTCCTTGACAACGGCCGGCAGGCCGACGGCTGCCGCCAGGTCGTCGAGCGACAGCGAGGCCACGTCGTCCACGGCGAACGCCGGGAACGGGCTCAGCCTACTGCCGTGAAGCAGGTCCCGGACGCGTGACTTGTCGCGCGCCAGCCGGATGACCGCCGGGTCGACACCCGGCAGACCGAGCTCGACGGCGAGCTCGGCACCGGTCACGCCCCACGTGTCGGTAGAACTGATCAGACCCCGGAGGTCCTCGATCGCGCGAAGCGCCTGGGAGACCGCCTCGCGATCGTTCGTGTCCACGGCAACGACCTGGATCGCCTCGGGCGGCAGCTCCGCGAGTTCGTGCAGGTACAGCTCCTCGACACCGGTCAGCAGCACGATCCGCTCGCCGGCAGCGCGGGCAGCACGTACGAGGTGGGCAAGCCCGAAGGAGAGCATCTCGAGGCAGGCAATCGTCACGGTGTATATGTCGTCCCGTCGGCCCGAAGAGTTCCCGACCCATCACATCGATCGCCGTGGAACTAATGCGGCCGCCGGCACGACTTACCATCCGACGCGGACATGCGTCGACTTCAATGCGTTTTAAGTGTCTCCGCCATCCACCGGCTTCAACCCAGGGACGACCGCCGATGCCACTGCCGAACCTGCCCGACGTGCCAACGACCGTGCACAGCCACATCACCGACGCGATCCGGGCTCCCAGCCTG
This sequence comes from Micromonospora sp., assembly GCF_048594385.1. Lineage (NCBI taxonomy): Bacteria > Bacillati > Actinomycetota > Actinomycetes > Micromonosporales > Micromonosporaceae > Micromonospora > Micromonospora sp. The sequence goes on from NZ_JBMDWU010000014.1 coordinate 6,113, forward strand.
ATCAGACTGTCGGACAACGTTGTGCTGCTACGGTTCGAGACCTTGAAGATCTACGCCGCGCTCGGCGCCGTCCGGGCCCTGCTCGCCGACGGCACAATACGGCCCGGCGACACCCTCGTCGACAGCTCGAGCGGCATCTACGCACTGGCACTGGCGATGGTCTGCCACCGCTACGACCTACGGTGCCACATCATCGCCTCCACCACGGTCACACCTACCATCCGGGCCCAGCTGGAGATCCTCGGTGCCACCGTCGACCAGATGCCGGCCGAGCACGATCTGCGGCTCGACCAGAACCGGCGAGTCGAGCGGGTACGCCAGCTGCTGCGCGCCAATCCCGGCATGCACTGGATGCGCCAGTACCACGATCCTGTTCATTATCTTGGCTACGCCGAACTCGCCGACCTGGTGCGCGCCGCGCTGCCGGACACGCGTCTTGCCGTGGTGTCCAGCGTCGGCACCGGCGCGTCCAGCGGAGGGCTGATCCAGCCGCTGCGAGCACATGACCCGGCAACCCCGCTCGTCGGCATCCAACCGTTCGGCAGCGTGAGCTTCGGCAGCGAACGGTTCCAGGACCCCGAAGCCATCATCGCCGGCATCGGCAGCGCCATCCCGTTCGACAACGTCCGGCACGACCTCTATGACCAGATTCACTGGCTGACATTCCGATACGCCATGGCTGGCACGATCGGCCTGATGCGCGACCACGCGGTCTTCGCAGGCCTGTCCACCGGCGCCGCCTACCTCGCGGCGGCCTGGACAGCACAACGGGACCCCGGCCGCACCCACCTCGTCGTGGGGGCGGACACCGGGCATCGCTATGTCGAACGGGTCTTCGCCCGCTACCCCGATGCCCTGAACCCCGACACGCTCAAACCCATGGAGATCGACTCGCTCGACGGACTCGCGCCGCCCTGGTCGGTCATGCGCTGGAGGCGCCACCCGAGAGCTCAGTATCCCTGAATCGCATGGCTGGAGCCGGGTGCTCACGGCAACGATGTCAACGCGCCCGGACGGATCGAGGGCTACCGGGAACTTCTGTGGCGTGGTGGCCCACCACAACGGGGCAGTAGCGTCTGCGGTGAACATTGCTCGACGGAGAGTCAACACGGTGTCGGACATACTCTTCGGGCTGTCGAGCGCAGGCACTGGCCGGAGGTCCGAATGAGGGCCAGCCAGAACGCGCAGCACGCGCACAACAATGCCGGATGCCATGGCAGCCACGCCCTCTCAAACCACCAAGCCCAGGTGCCGAACAGGTTCGATTACTCGACCGTAGAGCCATGCCGCAGGCGGGAAAGTCCTTGCGGTGCGGGGGCACTGCGGCTCTGTATCGGGTCATTCGCCGTCCAGGCTTCGTTTCCACGCCCGGGTAGCACTGATAGGTTCACGGTCCGGACGGGTTCGTGGCGGGGTAGGGATGACGATGTCGGTACGCCTGATCGGTGCCAACCCCGGACTCACCCTGTTCGACGCCGCCGGAGAACGCACCGCGTTCGCGTCGGTGTGGCGGGTGGACTGGTCCGAACGGGGCCCGGGGCAGGCGGTCGTGGTGTGGCAGGCGGGCGAGGTCCGGATCCTGACCCCACGACCGGAACTCGGCCGGTGGCTGACCGACGAGTTCACCCGGCACTTTCCGGAGGTCGCGGGCCTGCCGTGGGGCACACCGGCGGTGACGCACACCGCGGTCTGCCTCGACTACGACCTGGCCCGGGGTATCCGCGCGCAGGCCGCCGACGTCGTCGTGGAGATCGACGAGCCGCTCGACCGGCGGCTGATCCGGGTGCCCGAGTTCAACCTCGGCGGCACCCCGAACCTGCTCTCCACCGTGTACGTGCCGTGCGCTGCAGGGCGGCTGACCGTCGACGGGGTCGCCGTGGCGGGGTCACCACAGGTGACCCACGAGCCGACGGCGTCATCCAGCGCGTTCCTGGCTGACGCCGAGGTGTGGTGCCGGGTGGACGTTCCCAGCTGACCCGGTCCGGGCCGCCCAGCCCGTGACCGCCCGGTCCTCACCTGCTGACCGCCCGGCCTGCGGCGAGCCACAGCAGGGCCGCCCGGACCAACTCGCCGGCGACCAGCGCGGCGACGCCGCCGAGGGCACCCGTGACCGGCACGAGCAGCCAACCGGTCCCGGCGACGACGGCGAACTGCGCCGCCGCCGCCTGCGCCGACCAGCGTCGACCCCGCGCGCCGCTGACCTCCAGGAGCAGCGCCGACACGGCGTTCGCGCCGAACAGCACGATCTCCACGGCGATCGCCGGATAGACCAGGTCCGGTCCCGCGCCGGCCGTGGCGGCGGCGGTCAGCGCGACCGCTGCGGGCAGCCCGAACGCCATGGTCGCGCCGAGCGTCCGCCGGGCGGCCCGCCAGCCGGCCAGCTCGCCGGCCCGTTCGTAGCGGTCCGCGACGGCGGGTTGGACGAGGCGCAGCAGGTAACCCCACCCGGTGGACACCACCGACGTGACCACTACCAGCACGTAGAAGAGGCTGATCTCGGCGGCGTCCCCCAGGGCGGCCAGGGCGGCGTACAGGGCCGACGCGCCGGCCGTGCCCAGCAGTTCGGCGACGCCGAGCAGCGCCGCGGCGCGCAGCGCGACCCGGCGTGGCAGCGCCGGTACGTCGGAGGCGACCGCATCCCCGTGACCCGCAGCCGAGTCGGCGCACCGTGTCGTACCCTCGTGCGGGGCCGGGGCCGGGTGCTGCGCCGCCGGCTCCCGTGCGGTGTCCGCACCTGCTCCGGGACCGGGCGTGCCGCCGGGGGGCGCGGGCGTGCTCCGGTCGCCGCGCACGAGGCCGACGAGCAACGCGACGTTCACCGCGATGCCGGCGGCGGCCAGCGCGGTGAGAACCTGGGTGGCTCCCGCTCCGGCCAGCGCCAGCGCGACCGCGACCGCGTACGCGGCCGCGACGGCGAGGTACGCCGCTCCGTCGACCAGCGGGGCACCCCGCAGCCGGTACAGCGCGACGAGGACCGTGGCGCAGCCGATCCCACCGGCGGCGGTGGCCGCGGCGGCGTAGCGGACCGCTGTGTCCCCCGCGCCGGCCACGACCAGCAGCAGCCATCCGGCCAGTGGCACGGCGAGCCCGGTGACCGCGACGGCGCGCACCAGCCGGTGCAGGTGTGCGCCGCCCGGCCGCGCGATCAGGGTCAGCGCGGCCTTCTCCGGCCCGCTGGACACCGCCACGGTGTACCAGGCGAGCGCGCCGACAGGTCCCGCGTACGCGGCGAACTCGTCCGGACCCCACACGGCCAGCAGGATCAGTCCCGCGGCGTACACGGCGAGCCGGTACGCGCCGCGTCCGGCCAGCAGGACCATCACGACGCGCGGTCGGGGCAGGGCGGTCGGGGCGGTTGTCCTCATGCGACCGGGTCGGGGCCGCTCACGGGCGCTCTTCCGGTTCTACGTCGAAGTGCAGGTGGGCGTCGACGGCGGCCAGGGTGGCGCGTAGCCGGTCGTGGTCGGGGGCGGTCGCGAGCAGGTAGCCGAGCTTCGCGCCCGCCCGGTGGTACGGCTCGACGTGGTCGCCCGGACGCACCGCGAGGATGAAGTCGACCAGGCCGGGCAGTGCCCGTACCGTGTCGTCGCCGCGGACGGCGACCAGCTTGCCCGGTCGGGCGGCGCGCAGCACCCGCATCGCCGCGCAGGCCGGCTCCCCGGGGGTCAGGTCGGGCCGCTCGCCGACGGCCATTGCCACGTACGCGGCGGTGACGTCGACGCCGTGTACGAGGCCGAGCAGCTCGGCGGAGCCGTTGCCGCCCAGGCGCGCCCCCAGTTCGATGACGATCACCCGGTTGTCGCGGTCGACGAGCAGGTCGGCGTTGAGCGACCCCCACTGGTAGTCGAGTGCGGCGACGATCTCCTCGGTGGTGGCCCGGCAGCGGGCGACGAGGTCCGCGTCCGCCCCGGGCATGACGTGTTCGAGGGTGACGAAGTGCGGCGGCTCGGTGAGGGTGCGTGCGCCGAGCCCGAAGAGCACGATCTCGCCGTCGGCGACCACGGCCTCCACCGCGTAGTGCTCGCCGTCGAGGAACTCCTCGACGATCACGATGCCCGCGGCGGAGTACGCGGCGGCGGCGTCCACGGCGGCGGGTACCTCGGCGGGTGACGCGCACAGGCTGATGCCGCGTCCGCCGCTGGAGTCGGTCGGTTTCACGATCACCGGGTAGCGCAGGTCCCCGCACCCGCTCACCACGGCCTCGGGCCTGTCCTGCACGAACCGGGGTCCGGGTTGGCCCAGCCGGTCGCAGACCGCGCGGAAGTATCCCTTGTCGACGGAGGCGCGCAGCGCCTGCGGGGAGAGCCCGTTGGGGAGGCCGAGCAGCTCCGACAGCCGGTACTGGGCGGGCAGGTTGACGTCACTGGCGGGTGAGACGACGCCGGCGAGGTCGTCGCGGGCGGCGAGCGCGGCGGCGACCACGGGCACGTCACGGGTGCTCAGATTGAGGAACTCCGCGGCGTAGGCGATCGCGGGGGCGTCGGTACGCGCGTCGATGCAGATGGTGTGCAGTCCGAGGCGTGCCGCCGTGACGAGGGTGGTGATGGCCCCGTCCGCGCCGCCGAGCACGGCCAGGGTTCTCATGCCGCAGGTTCCGGCAGGTGTAGCGGTGCGCGGGCCGGCCGCGCCGGGGGCCGCGCGAGCGTGTCCTCGGCGGCGGTCGGGATGTTGGCCTCGCGGATCAGGAACAGCGGCAGCCGGCCCGGCGGCCGGGCGATGTGCAGCAGGTACCGGGTGGCGACGGCCAG
>NZ_JBMDWU010000140.1:0-10150 GCF_048594385.1 Micromonospora sp.
GGGGGGGCGGGGGGGGGGCGCCGGCGGGGCGCCCCCCCCCCACCGGGCACTACCCTGGCGCGGTGCGATACGACGAGTGCGAAGCGGCCATCCGTGAGCTGGTCGACGCGGCCGACGAGGACGCCCTGCACGCCTTCGGGCTGGCGACGGTCACCCGCCTGCTGGAGGCCGACCTGATCGACGAGGCCGGCGCGGACGACCTGGACGAGGACGCCACCGCGGCGCTGACCGCCGCGCGGGAACGGATCGCCACGGCCGGCGCGGCCGAGCTGCGCGCCCATCTCGACCGCATCGACGAGGGCATCCTCGCCGACGGCGACATGGACCCCGGCCTGCTGATCGCCCTGTCGGCCCTCGAACACTGGACCAGTTACCTGGAGGAGCACCGACGCGGCGAGCTGCACGAACTCGCCCTGCGCTCCGTCGAGGAGGTCGACTACCGGGTCTCGGCCGCGCTCGACGACTTCCTGGCCACGCCGGAGATGGCCGCCGAGTACGCGCGGATCAGGCAGTCGCTGACCGTCTGACGGGTCGCCTGGCGGTGGGCCGGACCGACGGCGTGCCGCCACCCGGGTGGGCGGCGGCACGCCGGTGTGGGCCTCAGTGCCGTGCGGCGTGCCCGCGCGCCGGCACGGCCGTGGCCTGCCGGCCGACGGTCACCGGCCGCAGTTCAGCGTCAGCGGGCCCGGCGCGTTGGTCCAGACGAGCATGCCGAACGTCGTGCTGCCACCCGGGGCCAGCGTCCCGTTCCACGACGCGTTGCGCACCGTGACGTCGGGACCCGAGGTGCTGAGCACGCCGTTCCAGAGGGCCGAGATGCGCTCGTCGCCCAACCACCGCCAGGTGACCTGCCAGCCGTTGAGCGTCTCCTCAGCGGTGTTGCGCACGGTGACCGTGGCGGCGAACCCGCCGGTCCAGCGGTTGTCGACGGTGATCGTCGCCCGGCACGACGCCGACCCGGCCGGCAGCGTCCGGACCGGACCGTTGATGACGTACGGGTCGTGCTTCTCCCCGGCGCTGAACCGGTACCAGTAGTCGCTGTCCGGGGTCAGCCCGGTGACCGTGATCTCCCCCTGCCGTTCCGGGCCGGACACCGCCGAGGCCACCGGGTTCAGCCAGGCCGTCGCGTCCGCCTGGCTGGCGAAGAGGACCAGGGTCATCGGCGGGTTGTAGCCGCACGGCGGGGTCATGATCATCGAGTACCGGACGGTGATGCTCGTGGCGCTGGCCGACATGAACTGCCCGGAGACCGGCAGCGCCGGGGGGCCCGCGTAGGTGGGGGTGGGAAGGGGGGTGGCCGAGAGCGCCGGCTGGGCCTGGGCGCCGGTGAGTGTGCCGGCCCAACCGGCCAGGGTCAGGGTCGTGGTCGCCAGCACCACGCCGAGCGTGCGGAGCATCCGTACCTCCGAGAGGGTTGCGGGGGCACCGGCGGCCGGGACGGGCCTGGGGTGCCGGGCGGTGAGGGGTGGGCGATCTCTGCGCGACCGATGGCTGCCGTGGGCCGGATGGTGCCGGACGGGCCTGCCGACGGGCGGGGCGACCGGCCGGTGGTCACCGTCGCGGACTGCCCGGCGCGGGGTGGCGTGGCCGCCCCGCGTGTCCGACGGATCGGCGCACGAGTGGTCACGCTGGCTCCCGAGCGTGACGACGCCAGAACAGTCTGGCATTCGATGACTGTCGATGCAATGCCCGCCCGGCCGGCCTCCGTGCCAGCCGCACGGGCGCGGCGCGCCGCCGTCCGACCGATCGCCGAGGGCGGGTCGGATCAGCGGTTACGCGGTGCCGCGGCGCTGTCGCGGACGACCAGATCGGTGGCGAGTTCGATGCGCGGACTCTCGATCGTCTCGCCCCTCGCCAGCCGCAGCACGGTACGGGCGGCCAACATGCCCATCTCGGCCAGTGGTTGCCGGATCGTGGTCAGCGGCGGTGAGCACCAGCGGACCTCCGGCAGGTCGTCGAAGCCCACCACGCTGACGTCGTCAGGCACCCGCAGGCCGCGCTTGCGGACCGCCTCGTAGACGCCGAGCGCCATCTGGTCGCTGGAGGCGAAGATCGCGGTGGGCGGTTCGGGCAGGCCCAGCAGGTGCATCCCGGCGGTGTAGCCGGACTCGTGGTAGAAGTTGCCGGGCCGCACCAGCCGGTCGTCGACGGCGAGGCCGGCGGCGTCGAGCGCGGCCCGGTAGCCGTCCATCCGGGCCCGGCTGCACATCAGCTGCGGCGGGCCGGCGATGAAGCCGATCCGCCGGTGACCGAGGCCGAGCAGGTACTGGTTGGCGCGCAGGCTCCCCGCCCAGTTGGTGGCGCCGATGGTGGGGGCCTCCTGGGGGGCCACCCCGGCCGGGTCGACGATGACCACCGGCAGCCGCAGCCGGCGCAGCTCGGCCTGCAACGGTGGCTCCACCATCGAGGTCACGAAGATGACCCCCTCGGTGGAGCGGGTACGCATGTTGTCCAGCCACTGCTTGGCCGACGAGGTGCGCCGGTGGATGGCCGACACGACCGTGCCGGCCCCGCTGGCCTGCGCGACGTCCTCCACCCCACGGATGATCTCCACGGCCCACGGGCTGTCCAGGTCGTTGAAGACCAGGTCGATCAGGGCGGACTGGGTGCGTCGCGCCGCCGAGCGGGGACGGTAGCCGTGCCGGGTGAGCAACTCCTCCACCCGTTCCCGGGTCTGCGGGGCGACGTCGGACCGGCCGTTGATCACCCGGGAGACCGTGGGCACGGAGACGCCCGCCAACCGCGCGATCATCGCGATGGTGACGTTCCTGCCGTTCTCGGAGCCCACGGTCGCCCTTTCGGTCGGGGGAACTACGGTCGCAGAAGGCTATCGCAGCAGGTCGGGGTCACCCCTTGACGCTGCCGGAGAGCCCACCGATGAGCTGACGGTCGGCGATGGCGTAGAAGCCCAACGCCGGGATCATCGACAGCACGACGTAGGCGAGCACCTTCGCGGTGTCGTCGGAGTACTGCCCCTGGAACGCCTGGACCCCGAGGGGCAGGGTCCACCAGCTCTGGTCGGTGAACACCACCAGCGGCAGCATGAAGTTGTTCCAACTGCTCACCAGGGCCAGCACCGACACGGTGGCCAGGGCGGGCCGGGCCATCGGCAGCAGCACCCGCCAGAAGAACCCGAACGGGCCGCAACCGTCGAGGGTCGCCGCCTCCTCGACCTCGCCGGGAATGGTCCGGAAGAACTGCCGCAGGATGATGATGGTGATCGGCAGGCCGAAGGCGGCCTGGGGCAGGATCACCCCGAGCGGGTTGTCCAGCAGGCCCATCCCGCGCAGCAGGATGAACAGCGGCAGGATCGCCACCGCGAACGGGAACATCAGCCCGATAGCGAAGAGGGTGACCAGGAACTCCCGACCCCGGAAGGCGAAGCGGGCGAACACGAACGCGGCCATCGCCGCCGCGGCGACCACGACGAACGTGCTGGCCACGGCGATGAAGACGCTGTTGCCCACGTTGCGCCAGAACACCCCGGCGGTGAAGATCTCGACGTAGTTGCCCGGCACCCACGGGTCGGGCAGGCCGAGCGGATTGGTGGAGAGCTGCCCGTTGTCCTTGAACCCGCCGATCACCCCGAACCAGACCGGCACCACGATGAGCGCGCCGACGGCGATGGAGATGAGGTGCAGCAGGAGGCGGCGGGCCCGCTGGGCCGGGTTCGCCGGGCTGGTCATCGCTGGTCTCCTTGGACGGTGAGGGCGCCCTCGGTGTCGCGCCGCAGGACGATGCGCTGGTAGATGAGGGCGAAGACGAGGCTCAGCAGGAACATGATGATGCTGATCGCGCTGGCGTAGCCGACCTCGAAGCGGCGGAAGCCGAACTGGAACATCGTCACGGCCATGGTCTCCGAGGCGTGGATCGGGCCGCCGCCGGTGAGCACCCAGACCATGTCGAAGAGCTGGATGGTGCCGATGACCGACAGGAACACGCTGATCCGGATGGTCGGCCCGAGCAGCGGCAGGGTGACGAGCCGGAACGCCTGCCAGGCGTTGGCCCCGTCGGTGACCGCCGCCTCGTCGAGTTCCTTGGGGATGCTCTGCCGGGCGGCCAGGAAGAGGATCATGTAGAGGCCGAAGTACTTCCAGGAGACCACCAGGAAGACGGCGTACAGGACGGTGTCCGGGTCGGCGAAGACCGCCCCCGCGTCGGCCCCCAGGAACCGGGAGATCGCGTCACCGAACCCCCGGTTGGGCGAGAACACCAGGTTGAACAGGACCGCGGTGGTGACCTCGGAGAGCACGTACGGGGCGAAGAAGATCACCCGGTAGATCGCGCGTCCCCGTAGCGGCTGGTTGAGCAGCATCGCCAGACCCATCGCGACCGGCAGCTGGACAACCAGGGAGAGCACGATCAGCACGAGCCCGTGCCACAGGTCGCCCCGGAACACCGGGTCGCCGAAGGCCCTGGTGTAGTTGTCCAGCCCGATGAAGTTCTCGGGCAGCCCGAAGCCGTTCCACTTGTAGAGGCTGGCGTAGCCGGCCACCACGATGGGGGTCAGCACCAGCAGCAGGAACAGCAACAGGGACGGGGTCAGAAAGACGGCCAGGGCCCGGCGACGGCCCGGCCGGGGCCGGCGGCCGGTACGGCGTGCGCCGCCCGGCCCCGGCCCCGACGGTTCGGTCACTCGGCCGCCGGGTCCCGCATTCGACAGGATCGATGGCGTGGTCATGCCTGCTCCACTCAGTTCTCGCCGGCGGCTGGTGATCGGTGGGGGTGGGACGTCCCTACTGGGTCTTCGCCACCTGGGTGATGTCCTTGAGGATCTGCGCGGGTGACTTGCTGCCGGCGACCAGGGCGGCGACGCTGTCGTTGACCTGCTGGCCGACGGCCGGCGGGTACGCCTGGTCCAGGTAGAGCTGGAAGCCGGTGGCGGCGGCCAGCGTCTGCGCGACGACCTTGTTGTTCGGGTCGGCGACGGCATCGGTGGCTTCCTTGACCGTCGGCAGCACCGCGCCGGTCTTGGTGCTGCGACGCTGCACGTCGACGCTGAGCAGGGTCTTGAGGAAGTCCATGGTGGCCGGCGGGGCGTCCTTGCCGACGGCGAAGCCGTTGCCACCGCCGAAGACCTCGGTGGCCGAACCCTTGCCGCCGTCGACGGCCGGGAACGGGAAGAAGCCGAGCTTGTCGCCGAGCCCCTTCTTGCTGGTCGAGCTGGACGCCTGCACCGACGGCGCCCACTGCCCCATCAGCTCCAGCGCGGCGCCACCGTTGCCCATGGTGGCGGCCTGGCCGTCCGGGGAGCCGTACTCGGCGCCGAGGAAGCCCTTCTGGAACGGCTGGAGGTCGATCAGCTCCTTGAACCGCTCGCCGGCGGCCACGAAGTCCGGGGTCTCGAAGTTCTTGTCCTTGGCGGCCTGCTGGAGGGCGCCCAGCCCGCCGATGCGCATGGACAGGTAGGCCCAGTAGAAGTGGGCCGGCCACTTGTCCTTGCCGGCCAGCGCCACGGGGGTGACCCCGGCGGCCTTGAGCTTGCGGACCACGTCGAGCAGCTCGGCCCAGGTGGCCGGCGGCGCGGCGATCTGCGCCTTGGCGAAGAGGTCCTTGTTGTACCAGAAGCCGACCATGCCGATGTCGAACGGCACCCCGTAGATCTTGCCGTCCACGGTGTACGGCTCCAGCGACAGCGGCAGCAGGCCGTCCTTCCACGGGGCGATGGTCTCGGTGAGGTCCTTGACCAGGCCCGCGTCGACCTGCTGCTTGAGCACCCCGCCGCCCCAGGACTGGAACAGGTCCGGCGGGGAGCCGGCCTGGGTGGCGGTGGTCAGCTTGGCCTTGAACGCCTCGTTCTCCAGCGGCTGGATCTCGATCTTCACGTTGCTGTGCGCGCTCTGGTACTCCTTGGCCACCGCCGCCCAGACCGGCAGCATCGGCTCGGTGTTCTGGATGTGCCACCAGTTGATCGTCTGGGGCGCGTCCGGGTCGTCGGACGCGTCGTCGCTGCAGCCGCTGAGCAGGTAGGCGCCGGCGCCGGCGCCGACGAGGCCGAGCAGCGATCTGCGGGAGAGGTGCGCTGTCATGATCCATCCCTTCAGGGACTCACGAGGTGCTCGGGCGCCGGCCGGGCCGGCGGGTTTCGAAACGTGTATCTCCGGAACTTTCAGAGCGTCGCCGGTATTACCGATCGATGGCGGGCACGCTACGAGTTGTTTCCACGCGGGTCAAGCCCTCTGTCCTATCGCGGCGAAAACGGCTAGCGTGTGCAGGGCTTCACCGACTACGGCCCTGATTTCGAAAGTTTCGAGAGCTGCCCGAGGAGTGCACGTGTCGACCGACACCGCTGAAGTGGCGACCGCTGCCCGGTCGATCCGCAATCCCGTCCTCGCCGGGTTCCACCCGGATCCGTCGATCCTGCGAGTCGGCGACGACTACTACCTGGCCACCTCGACGTTCGAGTGGTACCCCGGGGTCCGCCTGCACCACTCGCGCGACCTGGTGCACTGGCGACCGCTCGGCGGGATCATCACCGACCGCCGCCTGCTCGACCTGCGCGGCTGCGGCGACTCCAACGGTGTGTGGGCACCCGACCTGACCTACCACGACGGGCAGTTCCACCTCGTCTACAGCGACGTGGCCAGCTTCGCCAGCGGCTACTGGGACCCGCAGAACTTCCTGATCACCGCGCCCGACATCACCGGCCCCTGGTCGGACCCGGTGAAGCTGCACGGGCGCGGCTTCGACGCCGCGCTGTTCCACGACGACGACGGCACCACCTGGCTGCTGGCCATGAGCGCCGACTGGCGGCCCGGCCGGGACCGCTTCGGCGGCATCGAGATCCAGCAGTACGACCGGGAGGCGCGCCGCCTGGTCGGCCGGCCCCGCATCCTGTTCACCGGCACCCCGGTCGGGGTCACCGAGGGCCCGCACCTCTACCGCCACGACGGCTGGTACTGGCTGATCACCGCGGAGGGCGGCACGAGTTGGGAGCACCAGGTCACCGTGGCCCGCTCCCGCGAACTGTTCGGACCGTACGAGGTGGACCCGGACGGCCCGCTGCTGACCTCGGTCGGCCGGCCCGACCTGCGGTTGCAGAAGGCCGGCCACGGCAGCCTGGTCCGCACCCCCGACGGCGGGTGGTACCTCGCCCACCTGGTCGGTCGCCCCTACTCCCCGCTGGGCAGCTGCGTGCTGGGCCGGGAGACCGCGATCCAGCGGGTCGAGTGGCCCGCGGGCGGCTGGCCCCGGATTCCCGGCGGGGTGCCCGCCGACGAGGTCGACGCCCCCGACCTGCCGGCGCACCCGTGGCCGGCGGAAGCCGACACGGACGACTTCGACGCCGACGAGCTGGGCACGGCGTGGTCGACGTTGCGCCGGCCGGCCGCCCCGGACTGGATCGACCTGCGGTCGCGCCCGTCGCACCTGCGGGTCCACGGTGGGCAGTCACCGGTGGGGCGGCAGGCCCCCAGCCTGGTCGCCCGCCGGGTCGGCGCGACCCGGTGCGCCCTGGAGACCGTCGTCGAGTTCGACCCGGTCGACCACCGTCAGCTCGCCGGGATCACCGCCTACTACAACACCCTGAACTGGCACCACCTCTACCTGACCCGCGCGGACGACGGCCGTACGGTGCTGGAGCTGCTCAGCTCCGACAACGGCCGGCGCACCGCCCACCCGGAGCTGACCGTGGACACCGGCGGCGTCACCCGGGTCGGCCTGCGCGCCGAGTTCGACGGGCCGGTGGTGCGCTTCGGCTACGACCTGGGCACCGGTTGGCAGCAGCTCCCGGTCGAGCTGGACGCGACCATCCTCTCCGACGAGCACGCCGCGCTGATCATCGACGGCGAGCCGGCCGCCTGGGGGTTCACCGGGGCGTTCCTCGGGCTCTGGGTGCAGGATCTCGGCGGCGACGGCGGGTACGCCGACTTCGACCGGGCCACCTACCGGGAGCACTGACCGGCACGGCACGACCGACCGCACCACGACCGGCTCCGGTGGGGCCGGTCGTGGTCGTGTCCGGGTCCCGGTCGGTGTCGAAACGTTGCGACGCGCGACCGGCGGCGTGACCAGGAGTTCCGGAAGTATCGATGGTTGACCGGCGGGGTCTGCGCTCGTAACGTTCCAGTCGACTTCCGGAAATCGATAGTTGACTATCGGTAGGTTTCGGTGTGGCCGTCGCCCGCACACATCGGTGGCCGCACCGCGCCCCGCCCACCTCGCCGCCGTCGACCCGTCGACGCGCCTCGGGAAAGGAACGCAGATGATGCTCAGACGGTGGATGGCCGCCGGGTTGGTCGCCGTCGCGACCGCCGGTGTGTTGAACGCCGTACCGGCCGCCGCCGAACGGCCGTACGACCCGACCGCGCAGAGCCTACGGGCCCTGGGCCAGCGCCACGGCCTGTACGTCGGCACCGCGGTCGACATGGCCGCCCTCGCCGACCCCGCCGAGCCCCGCTACCGGGAGATCGTGCGCGACGAGTTCTCCACCGTCACCGCCGAGAACGTGATGAAGTGGGAGTCCCTGGAGCCGACCCGGGGCACCTACGACTGGAAGGCCGCCGACGACCTCGTCGCCACCGCCCGGCGCAACGGCCAGAAGGTCCGGGGTCACGTGCTGGTGTGGCACAGCCAGCTGCCCAAGTGGCTCACCGACGGGGTGGCCGACGGCTCCATCGACAACACCGAGCTGCGGTCGATCCTGCGCAAGCACATCACCACCGTCGCCAGCCGCTACCGGGGCAAGATCTGGCAGTGGGACGTCGTCAACGAGGCCGTCAGCGACCCCTGGGACACCCCGTCCACCCTGCACTACAAGGGGTTCTGGGCCGAGCACCTCGGCCCCGGTTACGTGGCGGACGCGTTCCGCTGGGCGCGCGCCGCCGACCCGACCGCCCTGTTGTTCTACAACGACTACAACATCGAGGCGTTCGGCTCCGGCGACCCGGCCAACGACAAGACCCAGTTCGTCTACGACATGGTCAAGGGCCTGCTGGCCCGGGGCGTGCCGATCGACGGGGTCGGCAGCCAGGGGCACCTGGGCACCCAGTACGGCAACTACGACACCCTCCAGGTAGCCGACGCGCTGCACCGGTTCGCCGGGCTGGGACTGTCCACCGCGTTCACCGAGGTCGACGTGCGCAGCCGGCTGACCGACGGGGTGCAGGCCGGCGACTCGGAGGAGATCAACCCACGGCTCCAGGCGTCCGCGGCGAACTTCCACGTGCTGTTGCAGGCCTGCCTGGCCGAGCCGCGCTGCCTGTCGTTCACCGTCTGGGGCTTCACCGACCGGCACTCCTGGGTGCCCGGCACCTTCGACGACCCGCCGCAGGGCCTGGCCACCATCTACGACGAGAACTACCAGCCCAAGCGGGCGTACCAGGTGATGAAGGCCGACCTGATCTACGCCGGACCGCCGTACGTGCGGATGCGGGCGACGCCGAAGCCGCGCCGGTAGGCCGGCCGGTGGGCGCCGACATCCTCGACACGGCCCGGGGCGGCGGGCGGACGGTCAGCCTCACCTTCGACGACGGCCCGAACCCCGCCGACACCCTGCGCCTGCTCACCGTCCTGCGGCGGCACCGGATCGCGGCCGTGTTCCTCCTCTGCGGCGGGCAGGTCGAGGCCCACCCCGAGGTGGTGCGCAGGATCGTGGCCGACGGCCACCACCTGGGCAATCACAGCATGCACCACGACGACATGACCACCTGGTCGGCCGAGCGGATCGAGGCGGACCTGCGGGAGACCAACGAGGCCATCCGGCGGGCCGTGCCGTCGGCCCGGGTCCGGTACTTCCGGGCCCCCTACGGGGCCTGGGGGGCGACCCCGGCGGTGGCCGCCGCACTGGGCATGCGACCGCTCGGGTGGCGGCTGGCCGTCGGGGACTGGGAGCCGCCGGGCACCGACGAACTCGTCCGCCGGCTGCTCGACGGGGTCACCCCCGGCGCGGTGGTGCTGCTGCACGACGGCGGCGGGGACCGCAGCCAGAGCGTCGCGGCGGTCGACCGGGTCGCACCCGTGCTGCGCGCACGACGCTGGCGGTTCACCCTGCCGGCCGGTTGACCCGCTGCCGGCCCGCCCCGGCGGAGCGGGCCGGCAGACCGGCTACGGCCGGTGCGGGTGGTGGGTGGGGGGTCGGGGTGTGCCCCCCCCCCCCCCCCGCCGGGCGGGGGGGGGGGGGGGCGCCCCGCGCCGGCGGGGGGCGCGGCCC
>NZ_JBMDWU010000141.1:0-1741 GCF_048594385.1 Micromonospora sp.
GCGGCAACGCTCCTGGTTCCGTCGTGACCGGCGCATCCACTGGCTGGACCCGGCCGCGCCGACGTTTGTCGAGACTGCCCTGCGGGTGGTGGCCGGGCATCGGCCATGATGGGGGCGTGGCGTTCACCAAGGGCCACGGCACCGGCAACGACTTCGTCGTCCTGCCCGATCCGGACGGCACCCTCGACCTGACCCCCGGCCTGGTCGCCGCGCTCTGCGACCGGCGGCGCGGCCTCGGCGGCGACGGCGTGCTGCGGGTCGTCCGCGCGGCGAAGCACCCCGACGGGGTCGCCCTCGCCGGTGAGGCCGAATGGTTCATGGACTACTGGAACTCCGACGGCTCGTTCGCCGAGATGTGCGGTAACGGGTCCCGGGTCTTCGTCCGCTACCTGCTGGCGACCGGGCTGGCCACCCCCACCGGCGGAACCCTGCCGGTGGCGACCCGCGCCGGCCTGGTGCGGGCCCGGGTCGACGGCGACACCATCGCCGTCGAGATGCGCCGCCCCCGGCTGTACGACGCCTCCCGCGCCGTCCTCGGCGGGCTGACCCTGCCCGGTACGGCGGTGGACGTGGGCAACCCGCACCTGGTCTGCGCCCTGCCGGCCGGAATCGAGCTGGCCGACCTGGACCTGACCCGGGCACCCGAATTCGACCCCCGGGTCTTCCCGCACGGGGTGAACGTCGAGTTCACCGCCCCCGCCGACCCGGTCGACGGCACCGACGGCCACATCCTGATGCGGGTCTACGAGCGCGGCTCGGCCGAGACCCTGTCCTGCGGCACCGGCGCCTGCGCGGTCGCCGCCGTGGCGCTGCGCGACGCCACCCTGGACACCGGTGTCGTGGCGGTGGACGTCCCCGGTGGCCGGCTCACGGTCACGGTCACCGCCGACTCCTGCTGGCTCGCCGGCCCCGCCGTCCTCGTCGCCACCGGCACCCTCACCCTCCCCTGACCGCTACCCCCCCCGCCCCACCCACACTCCGCCCTGCCTCACCCGCCGCCCCGCCCCGCTCCGCCTCGTTGATCAAGAGGTTTGCGTCAGAACCGGCGTGGCGGATGACGCAAACCTCTTGATCACCAGGCCCTGACGGGGTGGCGCGCGGTGATCAAGAGGTTCGGGTCAGAAGTGGCTGGTGGGATGACGCAAACCTCTTGATCACTGGTGCCGGACGGGAGGGTGCGCGGTGACCAAGAGGTTTGCGTCATCGAGTGCCGGTCGGGGTGACGCAAACTTCTTGATCACCGGGGCCAGCGGGACCGGGGCCAGCGAGGCCGGGGTCAGCGGGGCCGGGGCTAGCCAGGCCGGGGCCCGCCGAAGCCGGGGTGAGCCCGGCCGGGGCTGGGTCGGCTGGCGGGAGGCGGGGCTCTGAGGGGGAGGGGTCAGGGGGTGGCGCTGGCGGTGGCGGCGATCTCGGGGAGGTCGGCAGGGCCCGGGTCGGCGGCCGGCGGCGGGGTGACGGCCGGGTTCTGGGCGGCGGCCCGGACGGCGGCGGCGACCGCCGGGGCGACCCGGGAGTCGAAGACGCTCGGCACGATGACCGTCGGGTTGATCTTGTCCTCGCCGACCACGTCGGCGATGGCGCGGGCCGCCGCGATCGCCATCTCCTCGGTGAACTCCTCGGCGTGCGCGTCGAGCATGCCCCGGAACACCCCCGGGAAGGCGAGCACGTTGTTGATCTGGTTCGGCTGGTCCGAGCGACCGGTGGCGACGATCGCGGCGTGCTTGCGGGCCTCCCGGGGGTC
>NZ_JBMDWU010000142.1:0-15116 GCF_048594385.1 Micromonospora sp.
TCGACGACCTGGCCGCGATCCTGACCGGCGACGGGCGGCCCGCGCTGCGGAACCTGGCGGTCTGCAACGCCGAGTTCGCCGACCAGGTCGCGCTGGGGGTGGCCACCGCCCCGGTGGTGTCCCGGCTGGAGGTGCTCGACCTGTCGATGGGCGTGCTCACCGACCCCGGCGCCGAGGCGCTGCTGGCCGGGCAGCCGCTGACCCACCTGCGCCGCCTCGACCTGCACCACCACTTCCTCTCCCCCGAGGTCGCACAGCGGCTGACCGACGCGCTGCCCGGTGTCCCGGTCGACCTGGACGACCCGCAGACGCCCGACGAGTACCACGGCACCGTCTACCGGTTCACCGCGGTCGGGGAGTGAGCGACGATGACGTTCGGTTCCCACGCCCAGACGTTCGCCGGCCGGCCGGTGGTCGAATTCCCCGCCGACGGGCCGCCACCCGTCGTGGACGGCCCGGTCTGCTGGCGGATCGCCGACTGGCACTTCGACGGCGACACCCGGCAGGACCTCCTGTCGGAGCAGTTCCGGGACCGGTTCGACCGGTTCGTCGAGCAGGTCGGTGACCGGGTCGAGGCGCTCGTCGTCGGGGCCTGGGGATACGCGGCGTTCCACCACGCCCCGATCGCCCAGCTCTGCGCGGCGGCTCCCCGGCTGCCCCGGCTGCGGGCCCTGTTCCTCGGCGACATGGTCACCGAGGAGTGCGAGGTCTCCTGGATGCGGGTCGGCGACGTCAGCCCGTTGCTGACGGCCTACCCGGAGCTGGAGGTGCTGCGGGTACGCGGCGGCGAGGACTTCAGCTTCTCCCCGGTGCGACACGGGCGGCTGCGGACGCTGTCCGTGCAGAGCGGCGGCCTGTCCCGGGAGTTCGTCGCCGCGGTGCTCGGCTCGGAGCTGCCCGCGCTGCACCACCTGGACCTGTGGCTGGGCACCGACGACTACGGCGGGAACACCACCGTGGCCGACCTGGACGCGCTGCTGGCCGGGAAGCTCTTCCCGGCGCTGCGCCGGCTCGGGCTGCGCAACGCCGAGATCGCCGACGAGCTGGCCGCCGCGCTCGCCACCGCCGCCGTGGTGCCCCGGCTGGAACGGCTCGACCTGTCGCTGGGCACCCTGTCCGACGACGGGCTCGCCGCGCTGCTCGACGGGCAGCCCCTGACCCACCTGTCCACGCTCGACCTGCACCACCACTACCTGTCGGAGGAGGCCGCCAACCGGGTGGTCGCCGCGTTGCCCGGCGTCGAGGTGGACGTCTCCGAACCGCAGGATCCGGACGAGGACGACGGGGAGACCTACCGCTACACGGCGGTGTCGGAGTGACATGCGACTGACCGTGGTGGGCAACCCCGACAACCGGCGGGTCGCGCTGTTCCGGCGGGCCGTACGCGAGGCGGGGTTGCCCGACCCGGCGGTGCTGCCCTGGGCGCGGCTGCTCACCGGGGCGGCCCCGCCGGACGCCGACGCCCTGGTCCGGGTCGACTCCCCCGGCGAGGACGCGGAGGTGGACCGGCTGCTGCGCGGCGCGGCCACCCCCGCCCGGCACGGGGAGCTGATCGGCCTCGCCGACACGTACACCGGGCTGGTGGCCGGAATGGGCCGGGTGGCCGCCGGGGGCGCGACGCTGCTCAACCACCCCGACGACGTGGCGGCGCTGTGCGACAAGCGCCGCTGCCACGCGCTGCTGTCGGCCGCCGGGGTGCCGGTGCCGGCGGCGCTCCCGCCGGTCGGCGGCTACCCGCAGTTGCGGGCGGCGATGGCGACGGCCGGCTGGCACCGGGTGTTCGTCAAGCCGGCACACGGCTCGTCGGCGGCCGGCGTGATCGCGCTCGCGGTCGGGCCGCGCCGGGTGCAGGCGGTCACCCCGATCGAGATCACCCCGGACGGGCTGTTCAACTCGCTGCGGCTGCGCCGCTACGACGACGAGGCGACCATCGCGGCACTGGTCGACCGGCTCGCCCCGGAGGGCCTGCACGTGGAGCGGTGGCTACCCAAGGCCGGGCTGGCCGACCGGGTGGTCGACCTGCGGGTGGTGGTGGTCGCCGGCCGGCCCACCCACGCCGTGGTCCGGGCCGCCCGGGGACCGCTGACCAACCTGCACCTGGGCAACGCGCGCGGCGACCTGGCCGCGCTGCGGGCGGCGGCCGGCCCGACGGCGTGGGCGGCGGCGATGGAGACCTGCGAGCGGGCGGCGGCATGCTTCCCCCGGTCACTGCACGTCGGGGTCGACCTGATGTTCCTGGTGGGCTGGCGGCGGCACGCGGTGGCCGAGGTCAACGCGTTCGGCGACCTGCTGCCCGGGGTGCTGACCGACGGCCGGGACACCTACGCCGAGCAGGTGCACGCGCTGACCAGCGGCCGGTGGGACCGGTGGCGGGAGGAGGTCGGATGCGCACGCTGATCGGCAGTCACGACATCTGCCTGGTCACCCTCGACACGCTGCGCTTCGACGTGGCCGCCGAGCTGGCCGGGGCCGGGCGGACACCCCGGCTGACCCGGGCGCTGCCGGGCGGGCGGTGGGAACGGCGACACTCCCCCGCCAGCTTCACCTACGCCGCACACCACGCCTTCTTCGCCGGTTTCCTGCCCACCCCGGTCGGGCCGGGCCGGCACGAGCGGCTGTACGCGGCGGCGTTCCCGGGCAGCGAGACCGCCGGGGCCGACACCTGGGTCTTCGACGCCCCCGACCTGCCCACCGCGCTGGCCGGGGCGGGTTACCACACGCTCTGCCTGGGCGGGGTGGGCTTCTTCAACCGGCGCAGCCCGCTCGGGTCGGTGCTGCCCGGCCTGTTCGCCGAGGCGCACTGGGAACCGGAGTTCGGCGTCACCTCCCCGACCTGCCTGGACGCGCAGCTCGACCGGCTGGCCGAGGTACTGCCCGGCCAGCCCGCCGACCGGCCGGTGTTCACCTTCCTCAACGTCGCCGCCCTGCACCAACCCAACCGGCACCACCTGCCCGGCGCGGCGCACGACAGCCGGGACAGTCACGCCGCCGCCCTGGAATACGTCGACTCCCGGGTCGACCGGCTGTTCGCCCTGCTCACCGGGCGGGGACGGCCGGTGTTCACGATCGTCTGTTCCGACCACGGCACCGCGTACGGCGAGGACGGGCACACCGGCCACCGGATCGGCCACGACGTGGTGTGGACCGTCCCGTACGCCCACTTCGTTCTGCGACCGGGGGAATGGTGACCAGCACCGACACGGGCCTCGACGGCTCGCCGTACCAGCAGTACCTCTACGCGTACCCGCACAAGACCTCCTACCGGGCGCTGCGGCCCCGGCCGCTGCTGGCCGACGTGTGGCGGGCGGAGGCTCGCGACGCGCTCTTCCTCTACGTGCACCTGCCGTTCTGCGAGATGCGCTGCGGCTTCTGCAACCTGTTCACCCGGGCCAACGCCCCGCAGGAACAGGTGACGGCCTACCTGCGGCAACTGCGCCGGCAGGCGGAACGGGTCGCCGACGCGCTCGGCGACGACGCCGGGTACGCCCGGGTGGCGTTCGGCGGGGGCACCCCCACCTACCTGACCGCCGACGAGCTGACCGACCTGTTCGACATCGTCACCGGCACCTGCGGGGCGCGGCTGCCGGGCGTACCGCTGGCGGTGGAGACCTCGCCGGCCACCGCGACGCCGGACCGGCTCGCGGTGCTCTCGGCGCACGGGGTGCACCGGGTGAGCATCGGCGTGCAGAGCTTCCTCGACGTCGAGGCGCGGGCCGCCGGCCGGCCGCAGCGGCGCACGGAGGTGGAGACGGCGCTCGGCGCGATCCGCGACGCGGCGGTCCCGGTGCTCAACATCGACCTGATCTACGGCATCGACGGGCAGACGGCGGCGACCTGGCAGGAGAGCCTCGACGCGGCGCTGGCCTGGCGGCCGGAGGAGCTGTACCTCTACCCGCTGTACGTGCGGCCGTTGACCGGGCTGGGTCGGCGGGCGCACGGCCGGGCCGACTGGGACGCCCACCGGCTGGCCCTCTACGAGCAGGCGGTGCAGGTCCTCGGCGCGGCCGGTTACCGGCAGGAGTCGATGCGGCAGTTCCGCCGCGCCGACGTGCCCGCCCCGGACGGGCCGGACTACTGCTGCCAGGACGACGGCATGGTCGGCCTCGGCTGCGGGGCGCGCTCCTACACCACCGCGCTGCATTACTCGTTCGACTACGCGGTCTCCGTGTCGCAGGTCCGGTTGGTGTTGGACGACTACCTGGCCCGGCCGGCCGACGACTTCCGCCACGCCGAGTTCGGCTTCGCCCTCGACGGCGCCGAGCAGCGCCGCCGGTGGCTGCTCAAGTCGCTGCTGCGCGCCGAGGGGGTCGACGCGGCGGCCTACGCCGCCCGGTTCGGCCGGCCGCCGGGCGCGGACTTCCCCGAGCGGGGGCGGCTGGCCGACCGGGGCTGGGCGGACGCCGACGGGCTGCGGCTCACCCCGGCCGGGTTGGCCCGCTCCGACGCGATCGGCCCGTGGCTGACCTCCGCCCGGGTCCGGCAGGCGATGACCGGGTACGTGCCCCGGTGACCGCTCAGCCGCCGCACGTCCTCCCGCCCCGCACGGAACTGCCGCTGCACGTCATCCCGCCCCGGGCGGCGCAGCCGGCGTGTTCCGGGGCCGGGGCCGCCGACGTCGGGGCGGAGCTGGCGGTGCTCTACCGGGGGCCGCTGGCGAGCTGCAACTACGACTGCCCGTACTGCCCGTTCGCCAAGCGGGTCGACCCGCCGGAGCTGCTGCGCGCCGACCGGGCGGCGCTGGAGCGGTTCGCCGACTGGGTGGCGGCCACCACCGACCGGCGGCTGTCGGTGCTGTTCACCCCGTGGGGCGAGGGACTGACCCGCAGTTGGTACCGCGACGCCATGGTGACGCTGTCGCACCTGCCGCACGTCGACCGGGTGGTCATCCAGACCAACCTGGCCGCCCGGGTGGACTGGCTGGCCGACGCCGACCGGGCCACGGCGGCACTGTGGACGACGTACCACCCGGGGCAGGTCACCCGGGACCGGTTCCTCGCCCGCTGCGCCCGGCTGTCCGAGCTGGGCGTGCGCTACTCGGTGGGGGTGGTCGGCCTGCCCGAGCACCTGGCCGAGGCGCGGGCGCTGCGGGCCGCGCTGCCCGAGACGGTTTACCTGTGGGTCAACGCCGCCGACGGGCACCGGTACACCGCCGGGCAGGAGGCGGCCTGGACGGCGCTGGACCCGCTGTTCGGCTGGAGCGTCCGTCCGCACCCGTCGCTCGACCGGCCCTGCCACGCCGGGGAGACGGCGATCTCCGTCGCGGGTGACGGCACCGTGCGCCGCTGCCACTTCCGGCCCGCGCCGATCGGCAACCTCTACGACGGGTCGTGGCGGGCCGCCCTGAAGCTCCGGGCGTGCGACGCCGCCCTCTGCGACTGCCACATCGGGTACGTCCACCTCAAGCCGCTCGGGTTGCGCGACGTGTTCGCCGGTGGGGTGCTGGAGCGTATTCCCGCAGCCTGGCCGGCGGTCACCTCGCCGTCGGTCCAGACGGCCCAGCCGATCCCCTCCCCCGGCCGGTAGGAGCCGGACGTCGGCTGGCACGTCCTCAGTACGATCGTCGATCTGCCGTCCCCCGGCATGTTCGACGTGGGGCGGGCGGCACGACCGCACCACCACCGTCCGTCACCGTCATCAGGGGACCGCTGGATGTCGACGTCCGTGCTCGACCGGATCAGTGAAGCCGACCGGACGAGAAGCACCGTCCTGTCGTTGGCCGGGACGCGGGAGACCGAACTCCCTGCGACGGTCGGCACCCTGCGCCGGTTGCGGACCCTGGACCTGCGACACAGTCGGATACGCACGCTGCCGCCGACCATCGGGGCGCTGAGCAGGCTGGAGGTGATCGACGCCAACGGCGGGGCGCTGACCGGGTTACCGGCGGAGATCGGTCGGCTGCACCGGCTACGCGACTTGGACCTGGGTGGTTGCCCGGTGCGGGAGATCCCCCGCCAATTGTGGGAGTGCGCCGCCCTGCGCCGCCTGCGGCTCGACGGCGACTACCAGCAGCTACCGCCGGGCATCGGGCAGCTCCGTCAACTGGAGTGGCTCTACATCGAACCGACCTGCCGGCTGGTCTGGCTGCCGCGCGGCTTCTCGGCGCTGCCGTCGTTGCAGGAGCTGGCCCTGGCGCCGGCCCCCGACGGCACGCTCGCCGGGGCGGTGTTCCGGCTGCCCCGGCTGCTCCGGCTGACCGTGCTCGGTGACGGCCCGGTACGGCTGCCCCCGGAGACGGGCCAGTTGAGCCGGCTACGCGAACTCGATCTCGGTGACGCCGTCGTCACCGACCTGCCGACCGAGCTGGCGGACCTGCCCGACCTGATCACCCTGCGGGCGCGGGCGGACCGGCTGGCCGAACCGCTGGGCGAGCTGTACCGGCGTGGTCTGCCGGCGCTGCTGTCCTACCTGCGTGACGAGGGCCGGGACGGGGTGCCGCTGCACGAGATCAAGGTGCTGCTCGTCGGTGAGGGCGAGGTGGGCAAGAGTTCGCTGGTCGGCGCGTTGCACCGGCATCCGTTCCTGGTGGGCCGGCCGACCACCCACGGGATCGAGCTGAGCAGGCTCGCCCTGCCCCACCCGGAGACCCCGGAGGTGGACATCACCCTGCGGATGTGGGACTTCGGCGGCCAGGAGGTCTACCGGATCACCCACCAGTTCTTCTTCTCCCGCCGGTCGCTGTACCTGCTGGTGTGGAAGCCCCGGCAGGGTCAGGACGAGAACGCGATCGAGTTCTGGCTGCGGCTGATCCGGTTACGCATCGGCCGGGACGCCCGGGTCCTGATCGTGGCCACCCACGGCGACGAGCGGCAACCCGAGATCGACCTGCCCCACCTGCGGGCGAAGTTCGCCCCGTCGTTGCTCGGCCAGTGGGTGGTGGACAACGCCTCCGGCCGGGGCGTCACGCAGATCGAGGCGGAACTCGCCCGGCAGGCGGCCCGGTTCCCGCAGATGGGACGGCGGCTGAGCAAGCGGTGGGTGGCCGTGCGTGACGCCCTGGCCACCTTCACCGAACCACAGATCCCGTACGCCACCTACCATGCGCTGTGCGCGCAGCACCAGCTCGACGCCGATGCCGAACAGACGCTCATCGAACTGCTGCACGACCTGGGCACCGTCGTGCACTTCTCCGAGGACGACGGGCTGCGCGACATCATCGTCCTGCAACCGGAGTGGTTGACCCGGGCGATCGGCTACGTCCTGGAGGACAGCCGGACGCGCGCCGACGGCGGGGTGCTCGACCATGCCCGGCTGCGCGAGATCTGGCAGTCGCCGACGCCGGGCCGGGAGCAGTACCCGACCGCCTACCATCCGTACTTCCTGCGGCTGATGGAGAAGTTCGACGTCTCCTACCGGCTGCCCGAGAACGACCGCAGCCTCGTCGCCCAACTGGTGCCCTATCAGAAGCCGGAGGTGCCCTGGCAGGAGACGCCGCTGCGGATGCCCCGGGTCAACACGGTCAGCCTGATCTGTGAACTGTCCGACGAGGCCCCGGGGCTGATCTCCTGGCTCACCGTCCGCAACTACCGGTTCTCCACCGGCCTGCACTGGCGGCGGGGGGTGTTCCTGCGGCACCGGGCGTACCACCTCGATGCGTTGATCCAGCTCGACGACGACAGGCGGCTGTCCCTGGTGGTCAAGGGAGGTGCCCCGGTCTACTTCTTCAGCATCCTGCGCGACGCCATCGAGGACCTGCTGCGCAGCCGGTGGCCCGGCCTGGCTTACCGCCTGCTGGTGCCCTGCGTCAACACGCTTGCCGACGGGCCGTGCCGGGGCACGTTCCCGCTGGTCGCGCTCGACGGGTTCCTCCGGGAGCACCGGACGGTGGTGGCCTGCCACACCTGTCTTCAGGACACCGACCTGTGGCTGTTGCTGAGCGGTTTCCCCCCTGAGCAGGGTCCCGCCTTCGCCGTGTTGGCCCGCCAGGAGCGGCGGATCGCCGAGATCGAACAGAGCATCTCGGCGGTGCACGCCACCGTCGGCCACCTGGAGGAGATCGCCAGCGACACCGCGCTGCTGCTGCACGGTATCCGCCGGATGCTGGCCGTCGAGGTGGCCGACTGCCCGGCGCTGGTCAGCATCTGCGAGGTCCCCAGGTCGAGGTACAACCCGGCCCGACTGCTGACGCACCAGTTCCAGCTCAGCCTCTGGTGCGAGTTCCCCGACCAGCAGCACCGGTGTACGCATCCCGGTTACCCGTTCACCCAGACCCGGGACTGGTTCCTGCGGGCCGGGCCGTACCTGGAGCGGCTGGCCATGGTGTTGCGGCTGATCCCGCTCACCGGCGCGGTCACCGGCCTGCTCGGTGTGCTCGAACCGGCCCGCGCCGCCGAGATGGCCCGGCTGAAGGCGGAGATCGACCTGATGGGCGCGGCGACGAACCTGCTACCGGGCGACCGCGGCACACCACCGCGACCGGCGGTGCCCGGCTCCCCGGACGCTGCCTTCCGCGGCGACGAGGTGGCCGGTTTCCGGGCCGTCCGCGAGCTGCTGTTCGCGCTGGACCCGGCGCGGGAGTTCGCCGGCCTGCGGCGGGTGGTGGCGGAGTCGGGCGACTACCTCTGGGTCTGCCCGGAGCACTACCTGCACTACGATCCGGGGCTGCCGGAACTCTGAGCGGCCCGGTCGGTCAGCGGGTGCGCTCGGCGCGGCGCAGCAGCCCGGCGGCGAGCAGCCCACCGGCCAGCACCGCCACCGCCCCGGCGGTCTGCCCGGTGACCAGCGCCGACGCGAACGCGTCGGTGACCCGACCGCGTGCGGTCTCGCCTGCGGCGGCGGCCAGCGCGGCCGGGTACGACCCGGCCCCGGCCACCGCGACCGGCGCGAGCGCGGCGAACCGGGCGTTGAGCACCGCCCCGAGCACGGCGATGCCGAGGCTGCCGCCCACCTCGGCCATGGTGCCGTCGATCCCGGCGCCGACACCGGCCTTCGCCGGGGGGATGGAACTCATCACCGCCTCGACGATGGCCGGGTTGGCCAGGGCGCAGCCGAAACCCATCACCAGCAGCCCGGTGAGCAGCACGGCGTAGCTGTCGGAGCGGACGTGGGTGACCAGCGTGAGGCCGGCGGAGAGCAGCACCATCCCCAGGGCGATGGCCCCGGGCACCCCGAGCCGGCGGATCAGCCGGGTGGCGACCCCGCCGAGGTTGAGCAGCACGATGGACAGCGCGAACGGCACCATCCGCAGTCCCGCCTCCCAGGCCGGGTAGCCCCGGACGAACTGGAGGTCCTGGGTGAGCAGGAACAGTGCGCCGGTGGATCCGAAGGTGATCAGGACGACCCCGGTGACCGCGCCGACGAACCGGCGGTCGGTGAAGAAGTGCATGTCCAGCATGGGGGCGGCGATCCGCCGTTCCCAGCCGACGAAGGCGGCCAGCAGCAGCACGCCGACGCCGGCCGCGCCGAGGATGGCCGGTGAGGTCCAGCCGCGTTCGGGACCGTCGATGATCGCCCAGACCACGCCGGTGAGACCGGCGGTGGACAGCAGCACCCCACCGACGTCGGGCCGCCCACCCACCGGGTCGCGGGACTCCGGCACCAACGCGAGGCCGGCCACCAGGCAGACCAGCACGATGGGCACGTTGACCAGGAAGATGGCCCCCCACGGCAGGTGGGCGAGGATGATCCCGCCGATGGGCGGTCCGGCGGCGTACCCGAGGGCGCTGGTCGCCGCCCAGAGGCCGATCGCCCGGGAGCGTTCGGCACCGTCGAAGACCTGCATGGCGACGGCGAGGGTGGCGGTGACCAGCAGTGCCCCGCCGACGCCCATGCCGGCGCGGGCGGCGATCAGCTGGTCGCCGGAGCGGGCCAGCCCGGCGGCCAGCGAGCCGACGCCGAACAGCACCAGGCCGGCGACGAGCATCCGGCGGCGGCCGTAGCGGTCGGCGGCGCTGCCGGCGGTGAGCAGCAGCCCGCACTGCACCAGCGCGTACGCGTTGATCATCCACTGGATGTCGGTGGTGCTCGCGTCCAGCTCGGTGGTGAGCACCGGCACCGCCACGGTGAGCACCGTGTTGTCCAGCACCACGGTCAGCTGGGCCAGGCAGAGCACCGCCAGGATCAGCCAGCGCGACCGCAGCGGGGTCGCCGGGCCGGGCCGCGCGGCG
Organism: Micromonospora sp.; assembly: GCF_048594385.1. NCBI lineage: Bacteria > Bacillati > Actinomycetota > Actinomycetes > Micromonosporales > Micromonosporaceae > Micromonospora > Micromonospora sp. Next base: position 10,104 of record NZ_JBMDWU010000142.1, read on the forward strand.
GACAGCGCGGTGGTCATCGGGGCGGAGCGTAGCGGGCGAGCGGGTTGGTCAGGGTGCCGGCGAACTGGAGCGCCGCCGACGGGTCGGCGAGGTCGACCATCTGCTGGTTGTTGCGCAGTTGCAGCCGGTTGAGGCAGGACAGGGTGAACTCCTCGGCGAACAGGTCGTGCCGGCGCAGCCGATCGGCCAGGTGCGGCACCCGGGCGGCGTAGTCGGTCGCGCAGTCGGCGACGGTACGCCAGAAGTCGTCCTCGTCGAGCACCCCGGCCCCGGCGAGCACGGCGTTGAGGTGGCGGAAGAAGCAGTCGAAGACGTCGGTGAAGATGGTCAGCAGCTGCTCGTCGTCGGGGATGGCGGCACGGACCCGCCGCACCAGCGGCGGCAGGTCGGCCTCGGGGTCCATCACCACGATCTCCTCGGCGATGTCCTTGAAGATGACCCGCTCCACCACGCCGTCGTGCAGCACCAGGATGACGTTCTCGCCGTGTGGCATGAAGGCCAGCCGGTGGGCATAGAAGCTGTGCAGCAGCGGCACCAGGTAGGCGTCGAGGTAGCGGCGCAGCCACTGCCGCGCGGGCAGGCCGGACTCGGCGATCAGGGCGGCGGCCAGCGACCGTCCGTCGCGGTCGGTGTGCAGCAGGGCGGCCATGGTGGACAGCCGCCGGCCGGGGGCCAGGCCGGGCACCGGGCTCTCCCGCCACAGCGCCGCCAGCATCTTGCGGTACGGCGAGTAGCGGTCGGTGGCCGCCTCGTACTGCGGGTGGCGGTAGCCGACGGCGGCCCGCTCACGCAGGATGGTCAGCCCGGTGCCGGTGAGCACCGGGTCGCCGGTGACCAGGTCGACGAGCCAGTCGTTGATCGCCGGGGTGGCCTCCATGTAGGCCGCCGACAGGCCGCGCAGGAACCCCATGTTCAGCACGGACAGCGCGGTCTTGACGTAGTGCCGGCGCGGCTCGGTGACGTTGAAGAAAGTCCGGATGGACTGCTGTGGCAGGTACTCGTCGGGGGCCTCGCCGAGGCAGACCAGCCGTCGGCGGGCGACCTCCCCGGCGAAGGTGACGGCGAGGCGGTTCCACCACTGCCACGGGTGCACCGGGATGAGCAGGTAGTCGTCGGGGTCGAGGCCGGCGTCGGCCAGGGTGGCGGTGAACCGGGCCAGGGTGTCCGGGCCGAGTTCGGTATGCAGCAGGGTGGCGTAGTCGAGATCGGCGGCGCTGCTGAAGGTGGCGTGGTCGCGGTGCGCGGCGACCCAGACCAGCCGCACCGGACGGCCGGCCTCCGGGGCGTACGCGTGGTATTCACCGATGCCGAAGCCGATCCGGCCGTTGTTGGCCACGAAGCACGGGTGCCCCTCGGTCATCCCCGTCTCGATGGCCTGGAAGTCGGCGCGGGCCAGCTCGTCGGCGCCCACCGCCGGCCGGGTCAGCTTGTACCCGGTGCCGGCCAGGGTGGAGGTGATCTCCTCCAGGTAGACGGGGAGCACCTGGTCGCTGAGGCCGAGCGCGCCGCGCAGTTCGAGGCAGAGGTCGACGGCGTCGAGCGGCAGATCCTCGTCGCCGCGCCGCCGGGTGATGCTCTCCGGGTCGATCTGCCAGTGGTCGAGGGTGAACCGGCGGGCGGTGAAGCGGTACTCGACCGTGCCGTCGTCGGTGCGGACCGCCCACCGGTCGTCGCCGGTGGCGGCGGGCTCGATCAGGCGTTCGTGGGCGAACTCGGCCAGCGCCTTGGCGACCAACAGCCGGTTGGCGTGGGCCCAGGTGGCGGGGGTCAGGTGGGCCACGGATGCGGCGGGGTTCACGCGGGCACGTCTCCTCGGGTGGCGGCCAGGAACTGGTCGCGGGTACAGACGCTGAGCAGGGCGTCCTTCTCCGGTTTGCGGATCGGTCCGACGACGGTGAAGCCGACGGCGGCGTTGAGGGCGTGCACGGCGGTGTTGCGCACGTCGGGTTCGACGACCACCCGTCGGGTGGCCGGGTCGGCGAACAGCCAGTCCAGGACGGTGGTGATGACGGCCCGGGTGAAGCCGTGCACCGGCCGGTCGGTGGGGGCGCAGAGGAAGTGCATGCCGACGTCGCCGGTCTGCGCGGGGTGGAGGCCGACCAACTCGACGCGGGCCGGGTCGTAGCGTTCGGCGAGGAACGTCGGTTCGCCGCGCCACAGCCCGAGGTACGCGTCGTGGTGCGGGTGGTCGGCGATGCCCCGGTACTCCCGGGCGACCCGGTCGACGTCGGCGTCCTGCATCAGCCAGAACGCCGACTTCGGGTGGGTCACCCAGCGGTGCAGCAGCCCGGCGTCGCCCTCCGGGTCGAGTGTGCGCAGCGCGAACTCGCCGAGCGCGGGGTCGTGCCGGCGGTGGACGACGTGGGTCACGAGGTGCCGCCCGCCGGGACGCCGAACTCCTGGAAGGCGATCCGGTCCTCGATCGGGTAGTGCTCGCGTCCGGTCAGCTCCCGGATGATCCAGGAGTTGCGGTACGGGCCCATGCCCAGGTCGGGTGAGGTGATGCTGTGGGTGTGGGTGCCGGCGTTCTGCAGGAACACCCCCCGGCCGGTGTGGTCGATGCTGTAGTTGCGGGCCACGTCGAAGCGGCCGTGGGCGTCGAAGCGCAGCCGGTCGCGGATCGGGTCGAGGAACTGCGGCACCCGGTAGTGGTAGCCGGTGGCCAGCACCAGCCCCTCGGTGTCGAGGGTGAGGTCCCGCTCCTGTTCGATGTTGCGCAGCCTGAGGGTGTAGCGGCCGGCGGCCTCGTCGTACCGGGCGCTGGTGAGTTCGGTGTTGGTCAGCAGCCGGGTCGGCACCGGCCCGTGCACCCGGTGGGCGTAGAGCAGGTCGAAGATGTCGTTGATCAGGTCGGCGTTGATCCCCTTGAACAGGCTCTTCTGGGCGCCCTCCAGCCGGTAGCGGGTGGCCTCGGGCAGCGCGTGGAAGTAGTCCACGTAGTCCGGGGAGGTCATCTCCAGGGTGAGCTTGGTGTATTCGAGGGGGAAGAAGCGCGGCGACCGGGTGACCCAGTTGAGCTGGTAGCCGCAGGCGCCGAGGTCGGTGAGCAGGTCGTGGTAGATCTCGGCGGCGCTCTGCCCGCTGCCGACGACGGTGATGCTGCGCTTGGCGCGCAGCGCCGCCCGGTGCTCGCGGTAGCGGGAGTTGTGGATGACGTCGCCGCCGAGGCCCCGGCAGGCGTCCGGGACGTACGGCGGGGTGCCGGTGCCCAGCACCAGGTGCCGGGCCCGGTGGGTGACCCGTTCGCCGGCCACCTCGGCGTGCACCACGTACCGCTCGTCGGCGGGCTCGTAGGAGATGTCGGTGACCTGGTGGCCGAAGCGGACCGAGGGCAGCTTCGCCGCCGCCCAACGGCAGTAGTCGTTGTACTCGTGGCGCAACGGGAAGAAGCTCTCCCGGATGTAGAACGGGTAGAGCCGGCCGACCTCCTTGAGGTAGTTGAGGAACGAGTACGGCGAGGTCGGGTCGGCCAGGGTGACCAGGTCGGCGATGAACGGCGTCTGCAACCGGGTGGACTCCAGCAGCATGCCGGGGTGCCAGTCGAACTCGTCGCGGGCTTCGAGGAACAGGCCGTCGAGGTCGTCGAGCGGCGCGGTCAGACAGGCCAGCCCGAGGTTGTACGGGCCCAGCCCGACGGCGATGAAGTCGTGGGTCGACACAGGGGTTTCTCCAGGGCGGGGTGGTCAGCCGACGGGGCTGGACAGCTCGGCGGTGGCCCGTGCGCGGGCGTACCAGCCGGCGTGTTCGGCGATCAGGTCGAGCACGTGGGCGATGTCGTCCAGGGTGGTCTCGGGGTTGAGCAGGGTGAGCTTGAGGTGGTGCGCGCCGTCGACCTTGGTGCCGGCGACCAGGGCCGCGCCGGAGGCGGCCAGCGCCTCGCGGGCGTGCAGGTTGGCCTCGTCGACGACGTCGCGGCCGGCGCCCGGCGGCAGGTAGCGGAACACCACGGTGCTCAACTGCGAGCGGGTGACCACCTCGAAGCGGGGGTCGTCGGCGAGCAGCCGCCAGGCGGCGGCGGCGAGGTCGACCACCTCGTCGAAGAGGCTGCCGATGGCGTCGGGCCCCATGATGCGCAGGGTGAGCCAGAGCTTGAGGGCGTCGAACCGGCGGGTGGTCTGCAGGCTCTTGTCGACCTGGTTGGGGATGCGCCGCTCGGCCATCCGGGCCGGGTTGAGGTAGTCGGCGTGCCAGGTGGCGTGGCGCAGCACCCGCCGGTCGCGGACGACCAGGGCGCTGGAGCTGACCGGCTGGAAGAACGACTTGTGGTAGTCGACGGTGACCGAGTCGGCCCGTTCGATGCCGGCCAGCAGGTGCCGCCGGGTGGGCGAGACCAGCAGCCCGCAGCCGTACGCGGCGTCGACGTGCAGCCAGACCCCGGCGGCGGTGCAGATCTCGACGATCCGGTCCAGCGGGTCGATGGTGCCGAAGTCGGTGGTGCCGGCGGTGGCGACCACCGCCAGCACGGTCTGGCCGTCGCGGCGGCACCGGTCGAGGGTGTCGGCCAGTTCGTCGGTGCGCATCCGCCGGCCGGCGTCGGTGGTGACGGTGAGCACCGCGTCGGCGCCGAGGCCGAGCAGCTTGGCGGCCTTCTGGACGCTGAAGTGTCCGGCGGTGGAGGTGATGATCCGCAGTCGGGACAGCACCTCGGGCCGGCTGGGCCGGTCGGTGCCGCCGCCGACGATCCGGGCGTACGCCTCCTCCCGGGCCAGCAGCAGCGCCTGGAGGTTGGACTGGGTGCCGCCGCTGGTGAAGATGCCGTCGGCGGTCGGACCGAAGCCGATCCGCCCGGCGGTCCAGTCGACCAGCCGGCGTTCGATGAGGGTTCCGCCGGCGCTCTGGTCCCAGGTGTCCAGGGAGGAGTTGACCGCGCTGAGCACCGCCTCGCCGAGCAGGGCGGGGATGACCACCGGGCAGTTGAGGTGGGCCAGGTAGCGGGGGTGGTGGAAGTAGACGGCGTCGCGCAGGTAGACGTCGTGCAGTTCGTCGAGGGCGGCGGCGGTGTCGCCGAGCGGA
>NZ_JBMDWU010000143.1:0-8071 GCF_048594385.1 Micromonospora sp.
CTGGGGGATCGGCGGCGGGCTCTCGACCATTTCCACCAGGCCCTCCCCATCCAGCGGGAGGTCGGCCACCGGTCCGGCGAGGCTGTCACCCTCAACAACATCGGCCTCGTGTACGACAATCTGGGGGATCGGCGGCGAGCCCTGGACCACTACCACCAGGCCCTCCCCATTACGCGGGAGGTTGGCGATCGGTCCGGCGAGGCTGTCACCCTGAACAACATCGGCAGCGTGTATGACAATCTGGGGGATCGGCGGCGGGCTCTCGACTACTACCACCAGGCTCTTCCCATCCAGCGGGAGGTTGGCGACCGCTCCGGCGAGGCTGTCACCCTCAGCAACATCGGCCACGTGTACAACGGGTTGGGGGATCGGCAGCTCGCCCTGGACCATTTCCACCAGGCCCTCCCCATCCAGCGGGAGGTCGGTGACCGGTCCGGCGAAGCCATCACCCGGTTCAACATCGCGATGGTCCATTGGGCGAACGGTGACCTCGACCAGGCGATCCGCGAAATCGAACACGTCGTCGACCTCGACCGACAGGTCGACCGCCCCGACCTCGAAGCCGATACCCGCCTCCTCGAACAACTCCGCCGACAACGCGCAGAGGAGCATGATTCCGCACCGCCTGCGGAACCGTGAGGGCGGCACCGCCTCCGACGAAGGCGAGATGCCCTGACGCCAACAGGTGGCGACGCGCCGCAGGGCCCTACAGCGAGGCGCGGGCCGAGAAGGCGATGCTGGCCAGCAGGAACCCGCCGTTGACCACCGTGAACGCCACGACCACCCAGAACACCAGTGCCGGCACGAGCATCAGCACCAGCCCCGCCACGAAGATCACCGCGCCGTAGTCGCGGACCAGCTTGACCAGGCGTACCGGCAGGGAGGTGGAGGTGACCATGCTGGCGGCGTTGGGGCCGGACTGCATCACCGAGGTCACCAGGTTGACCATCCAGGTGCCGGCGAAGGTGGCGACCAGCCAGGTCGGCGTGGATGGGCGCTGCGCCACGGCAGTGGCGGAGAGGGCGGCGACCAGGGCGATCTGGGCGGCCACGTCGCAGAGCACGTCGACCCGGGCGCCGGCCGCGCTGCCCTGACCGGTCACCCGGGCGAGCTGCCCGTCGGCGCAGTCCAGGGCGTACGCCACCTGCCAGCCGACCAGCGCGACCAGCCCGACCAGCCAGGCCGGGACGGTGCCGGCGGCGACCCGGTCGGCGAGCGCCACCACGGTCACCGAGGCGGCCAGGCCGAGCACCAGGTTGGTGATGGTCAGCGCGGTCGGGCGCAGCCCGAGGCGCTGGGCGACCAGGGCGAAGACGGCACCCAGCCACTGGCTGACCGACTCGCTGAACAGGCCGCCGCCCCGGTTGACCCGGTGGAAGTCGGCAACGGTGGGGCGGGGTTCAGCCACTGTGGTCGCGGAGTGCACCGGCGTAGTCTGCCAGCCGCTCCCGCGTCTCGGTAACCGACATGGCCAGGTGCTCCAGGATGGTGTACCGGTCGGGGCGGGTGGCCGGGGCGAACTGCACCGCCTCGACGAACTGGTCGTCGGTGAGCCCCACGTCGGCCGGGTGCCGGGGCAGCCGGTGCCGGCCCAGGCAGGCCGCCATCTCGACGAAGCGCCGCTGGTCGCCGCGCAGGAACGTGCAGAACAGCGCGCCGAGCCCGGCCAGTTCGCCGTGCGACGAGGTGCCGGGGAAGAGGGCGTCGACGGCGTGCATGATCTCGTGGCAGCCGCCGCTGGCCGGTCGGCTGCTGCCGCAGACGGCCATCGCCAGGCCGCTGGAGATCAGCGCCTCGGCCAGCACCGTGACGAACGCGTCGTCGGTCATGTCGCCGGTGTGCGCGAGCACCGCCTCCGCGCCCATCCGGGCCAGCGACGCGGCGAGGCCGTCGACGGGTTCGCCGCGTACCTGGCGGGCCAGTTCCCAGTCGGCCAGGGCGCTGATGTTGCTGACCACGTCGCCGATGCCGGCCCGGTTGTGCTGGTCGGGGCCTGCGGCCACGAAGTCCAGGTCGACGATCACCGCGATCGGGATGTGCACCCCGTAGGAGCCCTTGAGGCCGCCGGTGATCAGGCTGGCCACCGGGGAGGCGATGCCGTCGTTGGCGAGGCTGGTCGCCATGGTCACCATCGGCAGGCCGCGCCGGGTGGCGGCGTACTTCGCCACGTCGATGGTCTTGCCGCCGCCGATGCCGACCACCGCGTCGTACGAGCGTTCGCGGAGCTTGCCGCCCAGCTCGTCGGCGGCGTCGAGGGTGCCGCCGGCCACCGTGAACACGTCCGCCGAACGCAGCGACGGCCGCAGCAGGTCGGCGATCTGCCCGCCCTGACCGGGGCCGACCACCACCGCCACGTCACCCCCGGCGGAGATCCGCCCGTCGGCGAGGATCGTGGCCAGGTCGGCGACCGCGCCGCGCCGCACGTCGATGTGCAGCGGGGTCAGGATGGTACGGGCTAGTAGCGGCACGCGATCTCCCGTGCCCGGGTCAGGTCGTCGTGGTTGTCGACCTCGACCCAGGAGACGTCCCCGATCGGCGCGGCCCGCACCTCGCCGCCGGAGTCGGCGAACTCCTGGTAGCCGTCCTCGTAGTAGAGGTTCGGGTCGCGCCGCCAGGTCGCCTCCAGCGCGTCGGCGAGCGCCCCGGCCACCTGCGGCTCGATCAGCGTCGCGCCGATGTACTCGCCGTACGCCTCGCCCGGGTCCATCAGCTTGGTGATCCGGGTGAGCTGGCCGGCGGCGTCGAAGGTGGTCTTCATCTCCTCGTCGGCCAGCGCCTTGAGGGTGTCGACCGCCAGCAGGATGCCCGGCCCGCGCTCGGCGAGCAGGGTCTTCTCCACGCTCACCGGGTGCACGGTGTCGCCGTTGACCAGCAGCACGCCCCGGGCGAAGTGCTCGCGGGCCAGCCACAGCGAGTACGCGTTGTTCCACTCCTCGGCCTTGTCGTTGTGCACCAGGTCGAGGGTGACGCCGTACTTCTCCTCCAGCGCCGACTGCCGCTGCACGACCGCGTCGGCGGCGTAGCCGACCACGATCACGATCTCGGTGAGCCCCACCTCGGCCAGGTTTCGCAGCGCGATGTCCAGGATGGTGGTCTCACCGTCCACCGGCACCAACGCCTTGGGCAGGGTGTCGGTGTACGGGCGCAGTCGGCGTCCCGCACCGGCCGCGAGCACCATCCCGATCATGCGGGGCCTCCCTCGTACGACTCCAGGTCACCGTGGAGGATAGCCCCGCGTGACCCGCCGGCCGCCGTCAACCGGGAGTTCACCCGGGCCGGACGGGGGTTCAGCCGGGCAGGGCGGCCAGGTCGGCGAGCACGCACAGCCGTTCGTCGGCGGTCAGCGTGGCGTACGGGCCGGCCGCCCGACGGTCGGTCTCCAGCTCGATGGCCCGCCGTTCCGGCCCGTCCGGCAGCTTGCCGACGCTGGCGGCGGTGTGCCCGGCGGCGGTCCACGCCTGCGCGTACGCGTCGGCCCGGTGGTACCGCAGCGCGCCGATCCGGTTGAGCAGCAGCACGCCCGGCGGGATGCCGTCCGGCTCGTACGGCGGGGCCACCGCCGCGAACGCGGGCCCCGGCCCGGCGTCCGGCTCCCCGGCCAGCAGCACCGCGTACGCCACCACCCGCCCGTACGCCTCGACGAGCCGGCGCACCCGGTCGTCGTGCCCGGCCCACAGTTCCTCGGTCACCTCGGCGTGCACCTGGTACAGCTCGGTGAGGAAGTCGACGCCGCGTTCGGTGGCGGTGATCCCGCCGTCGGGCCGGCGGGCGATCGTGCCGTGGGCGACCTGTTTGTCCAGCGCCCGTTGGCAGGTGGCCGGGTCGCGGTAGCGGTTGACGGCGGCGAAGCCGGCCCGGTCGACGGTGCCGCCCGGCGCGGCGAGCCGGGTGCGGAACTCCACCAGGAAGCCGGTGGCGGCGGGCCCGCCGTACCGTTGGCTCAGTTCGGCGCCGCCGCCGTCGCGGCCGGCGAGCATCCCGGCCACGAACGCCCGCTCGACCGCCGGGGCGACCAGCCCGGCGAAGCGGTGCGGTGCCAGCTCGACGCCATCGTCCGTGATCAACGCGCCGGCGCTGCGGAGGGGCTCGGTGGGCACGCTTCGACAGTAGCGAGCGCGGGCCGGCCGCGCCGATGTCCGGTCCCGTCCCGACCTGCACCGGAGTCGACCGGTTCGCCCCGCCCCGGCCGGCCGGCGCACCGGATGCCGGGTCGGGGGTGCCGGGCTGCCCGCATGTTGAACTTGGCGTGTATGCCGGCCGGAGCGGCCCGGCCAGGCCCTAGGCTCGTGCGCATGACCGCCGAGCAGCTGATCTCGTTCGCCCGTGGCGCGCCCTCGCTGGACATCGTGGATGTCGAGGGGCTCAAGGCCGCCGCCGTCCGTGCCTTCGACGCCGACCCCGCCGGGGTCACCGCCTACGGCACCTCCGTGGGTTACCCCCCGTTGCGGAAGTGGATCGCCGAGAAGCACGGCGTCGAGGCGGATCAGGTGCTGGTCACCAACGGCTCGCTGCAGGCCGACGCGTTCCTCTTCGACCACCTGGTCCGGCGCGGGGACGCCGTGGTGGTGGAGCGTCCGACGTACGACCGGACCCTGCTCAACCTCCAGCGGATGGGCGGCGAGATCCACGGCGTGGGTATCGAGCCGGACGGCCTGGACACCGCCGAGCTGCGCAAGCTGCTGGAGTCCGGGGTACGCCCCCGGCTGGCCCACGTGATTCCGAACTACCAGAACCCGGCCGGGGTGACCCTCTCCCTGGACAAGCGCCGTGAGCTGCTCGACCTCGCCGCCGAGTACGGCTTCACCATCTTCGAGGACGACCCGTACGCCGACATCCGGTTCCGGGGCGAGCCGCTGCCGTCGATGCTGTCGATGGACACCCGGGGTGTGGTGGTGCACGCGTCGAGCTTCACCAAGACCGTCTGCCCCGGGGTCCGGGTCGGTTACCTGGTCGGGCCGGCGAGCCTGATCGCCGACATCGCCAAGAAGGCGACCAGCCTCTACATCTCGCCGGGCATGGTGGCGCAGTCGATCGTGCACCAGTTCTGCGTCTCGGGTGACATCCAGCGGTCGATCGCCACGGTGTCGTCGGCGCTGGGCGAGCGGGCCGGGGTGCTGGCCGAGTCGCTGCGCCGGCACCTGCCCGAGGTGACCTTCGTCGAGCCGGACGGCGGCTACTTCCTCTGGGTGGAGTTCCCCGACGACGTGGACGTGGACCGGTTGGCCCCGGCCGCCGCCGAGCGGGGTGTCGCCGTGGTCAAGGGCAGCGACTTCATGGTCGACGGTGGGCGGCACGCGTTGCGGCTGGCCTTCTCCGCGGTGACCGCGGACCGGATCGACGAGGGTGTGCGCCGGCTCGCGGACGCGGTGGCGGCCATTCGCGGCTGAAAAATCTGTCGGGTTTCTGACAAAAGTACGACGTCGGCCGGTCGAGGGCTCCCCTCGGCCGGTCGGGCGACCCACAATGCTGCGAGCGTCACTCACGTTCGGCCGGTGACCCGGTCGTACCCGCCGGACGGGTGGGTGACGCGGCAGCATTACCCCCGCCCCCAGCGGTGCCGGGTGGGTCGGGTCGCCCCCTCACCCCCCGAACGCGGTCCGACCCGCCCGGCGCCCACACCCCGATCGGCCGAGCGCCGCCACGCCCGGGGCGGCGTAGCCTGCAAGCCGCAGCAGGACACCCGGGAGGGGGAACGCCATGACGGACCGGGCGGCACGGGAGCGGTCGGCGACACTCCACGGCGGTCGGGTGCTGAACCCCCGCGCCTGGGTGTCCCCGGTGCGCGCGATGTCCCGCATCCTCAACGCCGACGGCTCCCCCCGTACCCCCGCGCCCACCGGCCCGGGACGCAGCGGGGTGGTCGACTGCGGCCTCTACGTCGACGGCGAACGCCGCCCCGGCCAGTGGCAGTACGCCGAGGCGCTGGCCGCCGCCCGCGAGGAACGCGACGGGTTCGTCTGGCTGGGGCTGCACGAACCGGAACTGGCCGAGATGACCGCCATCGCCGAGACGTACGGCCTGCACGAACTGGCCGTCGAGGACGCGGTGAAGGCCCAGCAGCGGCCCAAGCTGGAACGCTTCGGCGAGGTCAGCTTCCTGGTGCTGCGCACCGCCCGGTACTGCGAGCACACCGAGCTGACCGAGACCTCCGAGGTGGTGGAGACCGGCCAGGTGATGCTGTTCATCGGCCCGAACTTCCTGATCAGCGTTCGGCACGGGGACGCCTGCCGGCTGTCGCCCGTCCGGGCCGACCTGGAGGCCAAGCGGGACCTGCTGCGGCACGGCCCGTGGGCGGTGGCTTACGCGATCACCGACCGGGTGGTGGACCTCTACCTGGAGGTGGCCGACCAGCTGGAGGACGACCTCGACGTGCTGGAGGCGGACGTCTTCGACCGGCAGAGCAGCGGGCGGATCCAGCGGATCTACCAGATGAAGCGGGAACTGGTCGAGTTCAAGCGGGCGGTGATCCCGCTGCAACGGCCGCTGCTGACGCTGACCGCCCAGGTCAACCGCGAGGTGCCGCAGGAGGTACGGCGTTACTTCCGCGACGTGCAGGACCACCTCAGCCGCACCGTCGAGCAGGTCAACTCCTACGACGACCTGCTCAACTCGATCCTCCAGGCCCGGCTGGCGCAGGTCACCGTCGACCAGAACAACGACATGCGCAAGATCGCCGCGTGGGCGGCCATCGCGGCGGTCTGGACCGCGTTCGCCGGGGTCTACGGCATGAACTTCGAGAACATGCCCGAACTGAAATGGACGTATGGCTATCCGGGGGTGCTCGCGTTGATGCTCGCCATCTCGCTGGCGCTCTACCGGTGGTTCCGCCGCAACGGCTGGCTCTGACCGCCCACCGGTCAGTGGGTCGGGGCGGTGGCCGGGGTGGCCGCCGCCATCAGCTCGGAGACGGTGACGAACTCGAAGCCCTGCCGCCGCAGTCCGGTGATCATCGCGGCCAGCCCCCGGATCGCGACCAGCCGGTCCGCCGGCCCGGTGTCGTGGGCGAGCAGGATGGTGCCCGGCTCGCAGGAGTCGACGATGTAGTCGACCAGGCCGTCCGGGTTCTGGGTGAACCGGGATTCGAGCATCTGCCGGTTCCACAGGACCACCTGGTAGCCGAGGTCGTTGGCGGCGAGCAGGGTGCTGCCGGCGAGGTGCCCGTACGGCGGGCGGAGCAGGGTGGGCTCCCGGCCCCAGAGCCGGGTCAGCTCGTTGTGCGCCCGGCTGATCGCCGTGCACGCCTGCTCGTAGGTCATCTTCGCTAGGTCCTGGTGGGCCCAGGTGTGGTTGCCGACCTCGTGACCGTCGAGCCGGTGCGCCACCAGCCGGCCGTATTCGCGGGCGCGGCGGCCGACCATGAAGAAGGTGGCCGGGGTGTCGGTCTGCGCGAGGATCGACAGCACCCGGGGGGTCCAGTTCGGCGCGGGCCCGTCGTCGAAGGTGAGCGCGATCAGCCGGCGGGTGGTGTCGACGCTCCACACCACGTCGACCCGGGACGACCGGGGCGGGGTGCGCCGGTCGGCGTGCACGGTGGCGGCGTACCCGCCGTAGACGGGCAGCTTGCTGTCGGCGGTCGCCTCCGCATACCCGAACTCGCCGGTCAGCGCCACGCCCGCGCCGGCCAGGGCGGCGGCGGGGCCGGAGAGCACCCGCCGCCGGGACAGGGCCCGGTCACGCCCCGCCGGGGCCTCTCCCGGACGCTCGGCGGACTGGTCCCAGCGTCCCGTCGAGGGGGCGCCGTTCGGCTCCGGAGCCGGACGCTCCGGGTCGGTGGTCGACGACATACGAGCACTGTAGGAGCCGCAAGCCCGCCGGGTGGACCCGTAACGGTCGGGGGTAACCCTGAAAAATCCTTACGTTCTCGTGGGGGTCGCCGCCCTGGGCAGGCCGGATGACGGCGCCGGGCCGTACCGTGCCGGGGGCTGCGGGTACCGGCGTCGTGTCGGGCGGCCCGGGACCCGACGGGGTCCGGAAGTCGGCTGCGGGGCCGGGCCGCCGGGGCGGGGGGGGGCCGCCCGCCGCCCGGGGGGGGGGGGGGGACGCCGGGGGCGGGGGGGCCGCGCGGCCCCCC